>JAZLHD010000054.1:0-19140 GCA_045616645.1 Paludibacteraceae bacterium | reverse complement strand
TAACAAGGCGCGCATATAATTCCGATGTATCGGAAACGAACACGCGAAGCGGGGAGTTTCGATATATCGAATAAGATTAGAACCCACATACGATACGGGACAATGGACGAAAAATCATGGAGAAACTGACATGTCAGTTTGTCAGTTTCTCTGCAAACAACTAATAACAAGTAATTTATATCAAACTGACATACTGACATGTCAGTTTGATTAACTAACTTTTTGATAGTTTCCATGATTCGTTTTGATTATTTGACCTGTTTCGAGCCAATTATCCATCCAACGATAGATAGTGCGTTCGCACACTCCTAAATGTTCCCCATGTTGAGTGCACTCGCCGGTGGAGAAGGAGTTGGGGAGAGAGACGAAGAAGGTGTCTTTTTGATAGGAGCCTTTGATGGAGGGAACGGCTTCTCGATTGGCAGTGGCTATCTGGTTGTAAGCGTCAGCGGCATGAAGGAGGAGTTTGGTGCCAATGACCATAGCGGTTTGGAAGTCGGAATCCGAACAGGTGAGAGACCCCGGATATTCCGGATACTCCGGAACGCTACGCTCGACCGGATATTGACGCAAGGCGGTGAGTATTGCCGCGATGCGCATCACGTTAATACCGTTTCTCACGACCGTTGCGTGGAAGCCGTCGCCTAACACGCGCACGTATTCCTTATACTCTTTCTCCATCACCTGTCCCAACAGACTCGCCTGCTCCGTCGTCAAGCGGAACTCGATCTCTTGTGGATTGTGGATAGTGGATTGTGGATTGAGTCTCAACGCGAGGGTTTTCACTTGCATAGCAAGGCGATTGATCGTTGCCTCCACCTCGGCGCCCTCGTTCGTGGGTTGGAAGACGGAACCATCAAAGTCCTGGTGCTCTCTGACTACGACCGTCATCAGACGGCTAAAGAAACCGTTCTCCACACTCGGCACCAATGCCTTAAACTGACTGAACGTACCCGTGAGCATCATCCCGACTTTCGGGCAAGCGATTTCGGTCTGTCCGCTATTGAGGCGGTTCTTACTGAGCGTCTCGTGTTCGGCGGCCTTACGCAAAGCCGTGTTGTAACTCATTGCTCCAGCCTTCCAGATGTCGGTTATCACACTACCCTCGGTCTCAAAGAGCAGTCCGCAGCCGTCTTGGTCGAGCAGCTGTTGGTAGAAAGCGGGATAGGTGCTATCGCCCGCGATAATAAGAGGAGTGTGTTCATGCACTTTCTCTACAAGACGCTTACTCAGTTCAGCGATACCCTTACCACTGGCAGCCCCTGCCATGATGAAGGTCATCAGTTCGGGATAGTAACGCTTACCCGTTGTGCCGTAGCGGAAATAGACGGAGTTCATCACGGTCGATAAGGTCGTGAGCGAACTCATAAGCAGCATGTCCTTCTGTTCGGTGGTGTGAGCCACGGTCAGAAGGTCTTGCAAAAACTGAGGCAGTGCCTCTACATTGAGATGCGACGTGATCTGTAAGTCGTCACACTCGGTCAAATGGATGTTGTTTTGTACCATAAAAATTAGGTTTAAGAGGTTAATAAAAATAAGTTAATCGGGAGTTAACCCTTTCTGCTTGCAAAATTACAACTGAAATCTCCTATCACAATGAGGAATAGAGAAAAAGTGCAAAAGAAAAACGAGAAAAGTCCTATAATCGACTCATTACAAGACAAATAAAAATCTCCTTTTTTTTGATAAAATAGGAGATTTCGATAGGAGATTTTTATGACAAGATGGGAGAATGTCTATGTTTTATGACTTTCGATAAGCCTTTAGAAAATCGGCATAGCCGGAAGGTTTGCAGCCATATTCGAGACAAAGGGCGGCATAGAATCGTTTGCCATTTCCTGCTAAGTTACGACGAAAGAGGTGGCGCGCCTCACCTTCTTTGATGAGGCTGACCAGTTCGGGTGTCTTGCGATAGCGGTCACTACGAATCAGGTCATGTATTTTCATTTGATAGAAAAGCATATCCTTCGGTTCGTAGTGGTCTGTGTAGAGCGTGAGGGTTGCTTGTTCGCGTTCGGTAGCGGTGTATTTGAATTGGTGTTGCGCCTTGCGTGAGCCTTGTAGTTTGAGGATATGGTTGAGGCAGATGATGTGCGCATACACGGCATAGAGTTCGTCCACCGGAAGATGGAGGTAGAAGAGCATCGTAGCAAAACGCTTGATGTCCTTAAAATGGAGATAGAGATTATTGGGTAATCGCTGCAACCATTGTTCTAAGGCTTGTTGCTCCGCTTTGAGGGCGATGTGCTGCGATTGTAGGATATTGTCGTAGTCGGTGAAGAAATCCGCTTGTTCCATAAGTTGACACACGCGCTCGTACTCGCTATTATAGAGGCGCAAGCATTTGACCCCATCATTGGCATAGTGGTGATGGATATCCCAAAGGCTGCATAGGGCTGCGTATAGATTAACCACTTCGTCCGAAGGAGTGTCTTGTGGATGGGTAAAGGAGTATTCCTTGAGATAGTTGAGCAGGTTTTCAAGTTGGATTGCTATCCATCGGTCTTCGCCATTGAGGGATTGACCATAGATGCTATTGAATTGTTCAGCGATATCGGCTATTTCTTCAAAATAGGGGAATAAGTCTTCTGTCTCGTTGCTTATGAGATTCCAAAGATTGCTCATGGCCGTTTGTGTCTCGTAGCGAAGGATGGTATTTGTCGGTTCGGGTTGCGGAAGGGCTAAGCCGTGGATGGGTAGTCGTTCGATGTGATAGGCGTTGGTGGGTTCGTGCCATTCGTCTAAGTTCACACTGACCCAAAAGACTTTGTCGCTATTCTCATCCTTGTCGAGGAAAGTGGCTTGTATTTGGGTAAAGTCGGCTATACCGGCACGCAGGATACAAGCATACTCATCCGCCACGTAGCCAATCTGGCGCGTGTGTAGATAGACTGCCACGGCATTGGGGCTGACGGGGTTGTTATCTTCTTTGATGAGGTAGATGGGTTGTGTCTTTGCCTGTTCAATTACCTCCGAGGGAGAAGGGGAGTAGTGGGTTAAGCCGGTTATGAGTATGTCTTGGGTCATTATGCCATAATAACTTTATGTAGAGTGTTGACATATTGGATGATGTGGGGCATTTGTTCGCCATAGACGGTTTGCCAGTCGAAGGTCGAGAAGGGATCATACTGCATCGTTTGCGTAGAAATGTCGCCATTTTCGCACACATAGTCTAAGATAGAATAGAGATATTCCTCCTGTTCGGGTGTTAGACTCTGTGTTTGGATAAGGTTGACGAATTTTTTACGAGCCTCATCTCTATCAATACCGATGACCGAACGAAGGAAGACGGCAATCGTTCCGCCTTGAAGTTGGCGTGATTCGTGTTCAATAAAACGCTCATAATCCGATTTAGTTCCTAATTCTTCCCAGAAAATATGCTCCAACTCGTGTATATCGTCATTAGTAAGTTGGTCGATATAGTAAATCTTGCGTAAGACATTGTGGTCGCGATTTTCTTCGAGATAGTCCAGCACTTTTTGTTTATAGGTCAGTTGCGGGATGATAGGTTGATGTGTTGCCATAGTGGTAACCACATCCTCTATATCGACATTAAAGGTCTCACGCCCCATTCCGATAAGGTACTGAACGAGGTCGCGTAGGTCATTGCGTACACGTTCCAAGTTATCAACACCGACCTCTACGGAGGTGGTGATATTCTCCCAGAAGACGGGTGTCTGCACCTCTTTGATGGTAGGCATTTGCATAGCAATCTGCGGGATGGAGGCTTTCTTTTCGAGGAGTTGGGCGATAAGAATGACTTTCTCCATAGGTTTATTGCCATTGACAGTCTCGTCTATTAGGGATAGTTCAAGCAAGAGGCAGAGCAGGTCGAACTTCTTGGCAGCGATGTCTGTATCGTTGGTGAAGACGAGAGGTGCTATATGTTTCTTGATGGCGAGTGCATCAACGGGGCTGACGAACTGCCAGTTCTTGCGGTTGCGGAAGCGGTCGATGAGTTCCCATTGGCGACGAACGGCAATCAGTGAATCGTTGAGGGTAGTTACTTGACCATGCATAATGTCTTTTATGTCCTCGCAGAAAGTATGTGCGGTTGACAGTTCTTGGTACTTAGCCTCTTGGAGGATAACGGCTATGTCCATACGCGTATTGAAGAGGCGTTGGGTAAGGGTCATTATCTCGGTAGGTTCAGCACCTTTGGGGTGTTTATCGAAGTATTCAAAGTTTCCGCACCAGTCAAAGATAAGGAAGTGTGTTTTGTCTTTGCCGGGTCCAAAGACATTAGGAGCGAGGCGGGTACCACGACCGATCATCTGGTTAAACTTAATCTTTGAGTGTACGGGTTTGAAGAAGACGAGGTTGAGGCAGTCGGGTATATCAATACCGGTATCCATCATATCGACGGAGACAACAATATGTATCTTGTTGAAGTTTGGTTCTCCTGCTTGGGCAGAGAACGTGTCGATGAGGTCTTGTCCATAGTTAACTTGGTTATCGATGAGGACGCAGTAGTCTTCTCCTTTCTCGGGATAGAGGGCGTGGAAGCGGTCCACAATCATCTGGGCATGCTTATGGTCGCAAGCGAAGATGATGGTTTTGCCGATGGTCTCGCCGTCATCGATGTGCAAGCCGTTGGTCATGAGGTCTTGGAGCACTTTGTCGCAAGTGTCCTCGTTGTAGATATAGGAGTATATCTCTTGGCGACGGATGTCGCGTGTGATGCGCGTGCCGGGGATGAGGGCATTACGAGCAGCCTCGTAGTCCCATACTTTTTCGAGTTCGGATTTCTCGGCTTCGGTGAGGTCGTTATAGTGAATACCTTCGGTCATTATTTTTGACGAGCGAGGATAGACCTTATAGCCGACGAGGTACTTATCGTCTATGGCTTGTTCCAGTTCGTAGGCAGAGTTAGGTACTCCTTCTTCCAGTCCCATGAGGCGGTAGGTTGAGCGATCCACCTCTTCGCGTGGGGTGGCTGTCAGACCGACAAGCAGGCTATCAAAGTAGTCGAAGATTGTACCGAACTTACCAAAGACGGATCGGTGGGCTTCGTCGATGATGATAAGGTCAAAGCGCCCGATGGAGAACGGTTTGTTTTCGGCATCGATATAATGTATCATCGTTTGGTAGGTGGAGAACATGATACGGGCGTTCATATCCGGTTCGCGGTCTTCGCTTAGGATGCAGGTCGTTTCCGATGGAAGGAGTTTGGCGTAGTTACGATGTGCCTGTTTGACGAGTGAGCGTCGGTCGGCAAGGAAGAGGATGTTCTTCGCCCAGTTATTCCGTGTGAGCAGTTCGCAGAGGGCGATAGAGACGCGTGTCTTACCTGTGCCGGTAGCCATGACGAGCAGTCCACGACGATGGTGGGTGTTGAAATGGTGGCAGATACTATGGATGGCCATCACTTGGTAAGTGCGGTCGGCTATTTTTTCTTTTACATTGAGGTCAGTTATTGCACTGCGAGTGCGTTTGAGTTGGATATAATCCAAGTCGTCCTCCGTATGGAAAGACAAGACTTGTCGGTCGGCATAGCCCAGTCCGTCTTGGATCCAAGTGGTATAGCCGTTGGTGTAATAGATGACGGGACGCATGCCGTATTGTTTCTCGAGCAGGTTAGCATAGAGTTCGGCTTGGTGTTTGCCTGCGCGAGGGTCTTTGGTTGTCCGTTTGGCTTCAATGACGGCGAGGGGTTTGAGTGATTGT
The DNA here is from genome assembly GCA_045616645.1 of Paludibacteraceae bacterium. Classification (GTDB taxonomy): domain Bacteria; phylum Bacteroidota; class Bacteroidia; order Bacteroidales; family Paludibacteraceae; genus Colicola. Next base: position 13,473 of record JAZLHD010000054.1, on the reverse strand, counting down.
GAGAAGAGGACATAGTCCGCGAATCCTTCTCCTGCGTTATTAGGCATCCCTTGTAGGGGTACTTCGATACATGCCTTACCGGCTAAGACAGCGCCATTGGTGGTCAGCACTTCCCATCCGGCTTCGCGCAGCATAAGGTCGATGAATATATGTCGTGTCTCGGCTTCGGAGAGTACGGAAGGTTGATTAAGGTGCAGTCTCTTACCTTCGGCAGCGTGTTCGTATTGGTCTAAGGTTTGAGGAGCAATCGTAGGTCCGCCCTCTTGTGTGACGATACTGATGGTGATGGTTTTAGGAACGAGGGTAGCATCGAAATGGGGGAAGGAGTCGATGACATCAATCATCATCAGATATTCGCCTATGAGTTCGTACAGGCATGCGAGCGCGTGTAGAGACTCTTTGGGTTTGATTGATTGTCCATGAGCGCCATGATTACCTACCATGCGGATGAAATGGATATTCTCCATCATCTGTGCGTCGCCCACGAAGGCAATGAAGTCCTCGTTGGAGATGAGTTCCATCAGTTTACTATGGGCAGGGATATCCCATTTATTGACGAGATACACCATCTTAACCCAGTATTCGAGGGCTTTTCGAGCACCGACGACGCTCTTTTCGGGTGCTACGAGTTGGAAGTTCTCCGCATCTCGGCAGTAGCCGTAGAGTTGCTGGAAGTCACTTAGTTCACTGAGGTAATCGAAGTTTTGCATATCTAAATATGTTTAACCAAAATAATAATCCATTCGGCTGGCGAGGAGGTTTTCGGTCTCGCGTATAGAGTCGTTAACCTTTGCTTTCAGTTCCTCTATTGCCTCCACCTTCTTGGCAAACTCTTGCTGGAGAGGGAGAGGAGGGAGGGGGATGGAAAGAGCATTCAACATTCCTATTGTAATTTGATTAACTGTTGTTGTCTTCGCAGTTACCAATTGCTCTCTAAATGCAGGTGTTCTAAAATACTGTAGTAAATAAGGGTTAGAGTTAGAGCGAATGACAGTCATAAAGGCTCCCCATGTCATTTCTTCTTGCAGTCCTGTTATTATTGCAGTCTTTCCTACAAGACGGAAACTCCCATTTCGACTACACATTAATATATCGCCATCTTTAGCAATATATTTCTCTTTTAATTCCTTCTTTACTCGAACGATATCCTCAAAATCTAATCGGTTTTCTTGAATATTGCTTGAGCGCAAAACAATTATTCCTTGATCTGAAACATCATCAGGAGTATAAGTAATTCCCGTTGTAGCAGACGCAAATTCATCAAACTTCTTCACTTCCCAACCTTTTTCGTTAGTGACGGGGTCGCCGAACATGGTGTAGAAGAGGGATTGTTGCAAGGCATCGTACTCCTTCAATTGGGCACGCTTCTTGGACAAGATGTCGTTCAATAAGTCCAACTCACGCACAATCGCTTCTTGCTCAGAGAAAGAGGGGACGGGGAATGGTAACATTTTAAGAGCCTTGATATCTAATGTGGGTAAAGCCCCTCCCCTAGTATAATCGCGAAAATCAAGAGATAAGAACCAATAAAAAGCCATTAACGTATTGATATTTCCAGTAAACGTACAAATACCTGTATTTAAATCTACAATTGATTCTTGAGCTAAAATGCGCTTTTTATTGGTAGCAATTGCTGCGCCATTTTTAGGAAATACAATAGCCCCTTGAGGATAATGTTTCTTAAGTGAAGCAAACTGCGTGCTTTTTGATAACCACATCTCATTGCCTTCAGTATTCATATCTGAAATTTTGAAATATGGAAAATCACCTTTTGAAGATAGTTCTGTCGCTTTAGGCGTGTAACCAGAAGTAATTTCTGCAACTTCTCCCAACTTTTTATATGTCCAATTTTCCTTCATTAGATGTTACGAATATATTTTTGGTTACGATCTTTGGGATTCGAGGGGATAGTCATCCTCAGTATACCTTTTTCTACCAATCTATATACATATACTGCTCGATTTTTGGAACAAGCGGACACCCCTACTTTGGTTAATATCTCATCTGCACTTCGGGGCATAGTACAATACATTACGATTGTAATTTGTTTCTGCGTTAACCCCATCTTTTCCAACTCCCTACCAGTCAATGGCTTAGCCAATTTTTCTTGGCTACTTTCTTGGCTACTTTCTTGGTTACTTTCTTGGTTACTTTCTTGGACACTTTCTTGTGTCATACGCCTAATATACTTTTTAGTTGATCCAAATCATCTTGAATACCTTTTTCCAACGTCTCTATACGATGCATAATCGTTTGCGGGTCATCGTACTCCACTTTTACACGCTCGACCTCTTTGTACTTATTGAACGTAAGGTCGTAATCATTCCCCCTAATCTCCTCCACCGGAACGAGGAAAGACTGGTCCTTACGGGTGCGGCTCGCCTCTTTGGCAAGGTTATTCCAACGCGCAAGGACATCGGGTATATCGTTCTCCTTGCACTCGGTTCGTTTCTGATCTAAAGTGAAACCGTCGGCGTGCATCTCGTAGAACCACACCTTATCCGTACCGCCGTTATTGGTTTTAGTGAAGACGAGGATAGCCGTACTCACACCGGCATAAGGTTGAAAGACACCACTGGGCATAGAGATGACGGCTTGCAGACGCTGACCATCGACTAACTCCTTACGGATAGCCTTATGGGCATTGCTGTTACCAAAGAGTACGCCATCGGGCACGATACTGGCACAACGACCGCCAATCTGCAACGAGCGAACGAACAAGCTAAGAAAGAGCAGTTCGGTCTTGGTGGTGTTACATAGTTGCGAAAGGGACTTAGCGACCACCTCTTTATCTAAACTACCGGCGAAAGGCGGATTAGCGAGGCAAAGGGTATAGAGACCTGTGTCCGTATTATCGCTACTCAGGCTATCGCGATGGGAGATATTAGGGCTATCCACTCCGTGCAACATCATGTTCATTGCCCCAATACGGAGCATGGTTTGGTCGGTATCAAAACCGTTGAACATCTTGGTCTTGAAATAACGCTGCTTGTCGGGATTGAGCAGTTCCTTACGGTAATGCTCTGCCACATACTTAGCCGACTCCACGATAAATCCTGCACTACCCATAGCAGGATCGCAAATCTTATCATCCAACGTCGGGCGCATGAGATTGACCATCATGGCGATGATATGACGAGGTGTGCGGAACTGACCATTGGTACCGCTGGCAGCCATCTTACCGAGGATATACTCATAGACATCGCCCATGGCATCACGATTGTTCATGTCGAGGGCATCAATACCATCTACGAGGCGCTGGAGTGTGCGAGCATTAGGAATAAGGAAGATAGCAGAATCCATATAACGGCTATAAGCAGACTCCTTGCCCGTGCCGATATGCTTGATAAAGACAAACACATTCTCACGCACCATGCGGAACATATTGTCCGAACCGGTATGCTTGAAGACAGACCAACGCAGTTCGTTATAGGGGATGTCTTTCTCTGTCTCGGGGTTGTGCCAATCGCCCTGAGGGAAGATGGGGTCAACGAGTTGGTTCCCCCACAAAGCAGCGGTACTCTCCTCCTTGCGTTGCTTATCGTCCAGCATCTTCATAAAGAAGAGGTAGGTCATCTGTTCAAGGACGGTAATAGGATTCGTTACCCCTGCGACAAAAAATACGTCCCAGATCCGGTCAATTTGATTCTTCAGTTCACCTGTAATCATATCTCAAAAATTAAAGTTTCACGTTTCCGACTGCAAAAGTACTGCCTTGTTGTGCAAGGGAAGTGCACAAGTTTAATATTTCTGTTGCATTTCGGTGATTATCTTCTTTATTTCGTCCCTTACCGATTGAGGAGAAACAACCTCTATGTCCTTACCAAAGGATAAGACTTTTTGATAAAACTCTTTATTCGGTATCAGCCTTAATCTAATACAATCGCCATCCTCCTCTATGTGACGCTAAAGCAGTGGTCGAGTGCTTGGTATCGTAATGTGGCTAAGCGTGTGTTCGGCATCCTAATAATGTATTACGGCTGCAAAGATACAAAAAAAATCTCAATTGACCAAATAAATTCTACTAAAAGTAGATTTTATTGTTGTTTTTTCTGTATTTTGCGGTTATTTGAGGATTTTGGAGCCTAAAAAGAGATATTAGCAAATAGTTATCAACTCAACTTATCAAAGTGCCAATATGTGGCATTTTGAATATAATGACAATTTAATGCCTCTGATTTAAGTGCTGGGAAAAATTAAAATCTTAAATACGCTCATACCATTTTGCATAAACATCGTTAACAACGTAAACATCACTTATTATTAAGCACTTAGCGTAGAAATAAGGTATTAACAATGTTTTCGTCGGAAAACGCTTACTACGATGCCGAAGCCCCGCTCCGGCAGGAGTAGCCGCGATTCCTCCTCTTCCCACAAAGTACCACTTTGCGGGAGCCCTATGTAACATGTTTATAAATGTTTACGGATGTTTTCGCTGTTTTTATGGCTCGATGCCCATCAATAGACGCTGTTAACGATGTTTACAATGTTAACGCCTTTGGGACTTGGCACAAAGGCATATTTATTATACCGTCTTAAAATAAGATGAAGAAAGCGCCATAAAAAGGCGCAACCCGTATTGAGTTGCGCCCACATAAACTATGAACTGGAAACTAGAAGATGAGTGGTTTATCGTCATCTCCCGTTTGGGATACTAAGTTGATGTCATAGTCATCAACCAGTTTCTGATAATCGAAGCAGTAGGCAAGTTCGGTATGGGACTTAGCTACGCTATGAACAAAACCTTTCTCGTCCGTTATCTGATCATACTGCTGTGAGCCATGCAGGATGTCCTTAAAACGGACGACCTTCTTACCAAGATACGCCGGACTATTTTCCAAGTAATACGTCAATGACGCTTTAGGCAGTAACGTCTCACCTGCTTTGCGCCCTTGCAAGGTGTAAAGTCCAATCGTTTGATTGATTTTGATATATAAGATAGCTTTGCCTTGAGGGAAAGTCCATTTATCGTGGTCTTTGACTTTGAGTTCACTCTCATAGACTACACGATAATCACCCTCCTCCGATATTTGACCATCATTGCGCAGGAAGGCGACCGTGTCCCAATAGGTAGCCAATTCGTTGCTGGATTTGGTTTGATGGTTTTGGGTCTTGACTCCGCTAATACTAATAGAGAGTAAATCATTATAGGTAAAGGGCAAGTCAAGGAACGACTCCAAGGTCTTGATAGCAGCCAACGGCGTCACCCAGTTGCGTAAGATACGGTCTTCTACCGGAGTATGCTGTAAAGCGTTGCGCAAGTCATCAAAAGCTCTATCATACGCTTCCCGAAAGCCCGCTTCAAACGCTGTACGATGGGACAGAATCTCCAACGTTAAGTGTGAACATCCGGCTTTACGGGTATCGAGGAGTTTTTGGAAACGAACCTTAGCTTCGTTGCTAAACTCCGATTTAGGGAAGGATAGGAAAATGAAACGGGAGAAGATAGCGATATCGACCGTAGCCATCTCTTGTCCTGTGACAATCACCCCAGAGTCAACACGAGACACCTCCCGTTTCTTATCCTTATCCATGTTTTTACGGTTGCGACCTACGCAGTCCCATAGTCCCTTCAGAAACTCACGTTTATCAAGGTCAATGGTGTTCTTATACTCATCCAAGTGAACCAGCGAATTGGCGGTCTGTGCTACCGCATCCGCCATGGCAGCGAGGGTGGAGTTCATGATATTAAGAGGTGTGTTCTCAATAATAAAGAACGCCATAAGAGAGTGACCGAGTTCCGATTTACCCGAACCCTTAGGACCAAAGATATTAAGGATGGGGAAAGACTTGGTTTGTTGTACGACCACATCGTGAAACAGCGACGCCAGCAGGTAAGCAATGCCCACTTTGGCATTGTCCCCAAAGCAGTCGATGAGTTTTGTACAGTAGTCACGTAATGTGACGGAGGACCAATTACGATGAATGAACCGACGCTCAAACTGATAGAGTTGTGCGTCCTCACGATAGATCTTAGAGAAAGCAGGGAGGTATTGGTTGCCTTGCTCCGGTAGGTGAGCAATACCATTCTCATCTGCCTCGAACCATTGCCCATTAGCATAGGCACCATTACCAAAAGCAAAGAACCCGGACGATTGCCAACCTAATTGGTCAATCTTATAAGCTGTGTCCGTGTTCTCGTAGAGGTAGGTCTTGAGTTGTTGCAGCTTGGCTTGGCTCGCCATCCAAATGAAGTTTCCATAACTCTCCACCTTTTGCGAGAACTTCTGCAAACTGCCAAGGTCCTCCTGTTTGAGTTCAATAATCTCCTTCTTACCAAAGATGTTCTCCATCTCATAGATACGGATAGCATTCTGCGTATCACGTATATGGAAGAGCGGACGGAGTACGAAGTTAGACCAATAGGTCATCTTACCATCCATGCCAATAGAGGCATAGCGGTTATTGAGTTGCTGAAAGCCGTATTTCTCCAATAGTTGTTGGTTATCTGCCGAACTCTGTTGGATAAGTTTCTTTGTCTCCTTGACTTGCAAGGCAGCCTTAACGGCTTTGTTCCAAGTGCTACGATGAGGAATGAGAGCCGTGAGTTTGTCGATGTACATGTTTCGTTCAAACTCTTTGTCACATTTAGCTACAAGATTGGCTATATCCTCCAGCACTTGTACACCCGGCTCGGAGTCACCGCACTGGCGTTTGCGGATGTCAGCGTACCATAGGATAAAATCTTGCTCCTCTAAGTCATGGAAGAGTGCAATGTTCTTGCAATACGAATCGGGATCGTTCTTGGTTCCACAGTCACCTAAGGGAATCTCCTTGACCAAGACCTTAAAACCGAGTTCCATGGCGTGCGTACCGGATTTGAGAACCTTACGAATACCCGTACCAAAAGCCTTATCGGCTTTATGGGTATCCGCATCCGGTAGGAAACAGAGGTTCGTAGTATAGCGATGCAGGAGGTTGAGTTGGTTGTCCGTCCAATCGGAGCCCAATGAGGCTACGGCATTAAGGACACCTATCGACTGCAAGCGCAACACATCCGGTGCTCCCTCTACGAGATAGAGTTTATCCTCCTTGGCAGCCTGCTGCAAAGCAAGGTCTATACCGAAGACGGACTTATCCTTCTGATAGAGAAGGTTATTGGACGTATTGAGGTACTTAGCCGTTTTAGGGTCATCGGAGAGCGTACGCGCTGTATAACCGATGATACGATGGAAACGGTTTCGAATGGGGATCATTATCCGATTACGGAAGAAATCGTAGTCGCGTTGGCTATCGTCAGCGTGCTTGATAAGTCCCATCGTCTTGAGTAGGTCAAGAGATAAGGAATGCGATTGGGCATAACGAATAAGTCCATCCCAAGCATCATAAGCAAAACCTATACCGGCATCTTCAACAAACTCCGTTCCCCAACGGTTGCAAGCATACTGATAAGCAGCGACTGCGGCACTATCCGATTGGCGGAGGTTGGATTCAAAATACTTCTGCACATGCTCATAAGCAACAAGCATAGCCTCCCTTTGGCGGTCTTGCTCTTGTTGCTCGGGTGTGCGTTCGGTCTCGGTTTCCTCAATAGCAATATGGAACTTATTAGCGAGGTATTTGACGGCATCGATGAACGTATAGCCCAGTTTCTTTTGGATGAACTTAATCGCGTCCCCACCTTCTCCGCAACCAAAGCAATGCCAAGTGTTGGTATTGACATTGAGGAAGAAGGATGGGGTCTTTTCGTTATGTAAGGGGCAGCAGCAAGACAAGCGATTGCCGTGACCTTTAATCTCGGCAAACTCAGCTACGACGCTGCGTATGTCTGCATGTATGCGGACTTGATCAATAGTGTGGGTCGATATCATAGTGGTAGGGGTTTAAGTCAGTTAGTATTTGGGGTTAGTGACTGATATAGGACAACGTCAAGAGGCGAAGCTCGCTTGTCCGTAATACTGTTCGAGAAGACGAGCTGTGGCACGGTCTTGACGGGTGAAACGACCTATGGCCGATAGAACCACCTCACGCTCCAAACGAGTGATGTTGTTGTGGGTCGATTTGTAATAGAAAGTGGAGTTGCTCCAACCGGTACGTTTCATCACGTCCTTCTTAAATTCCTTGCGACGCGTGTTCGGCAATTGCAAGTAAAAAGTTCTAAAAGTCTTCATAATAGTTAAAATTTAGTGTTTTTTTGATTAAATTTGAATTATTTTGCGTATTATATTTGCATATTCAATATTTTATTATTACCTTTGCGACTGCAAAATTAACACTATTTTAGGACATAATCAAAAGTGACCGAAGAAAATCATACTAAAGTAGCATTTTAGTAATTATAATACGCAAAAAGACATTATATTTACTTTTTGAACTTAAAAATATCACGAAAATATGTACGATGGAGATGTAATTCGCGTTTTATTAGCGCAACAGAAAAAGAGTCAGAAGGACCTTTCGATGGCAGTGACCGGTAGGTCGAATAGTTCACTGCACAATTTATTCAAGAATCCAACCGTTAGTACGTTGGAAAAGATTGCCGATTTCTTTGGCGTAACGATGGACACGTTCTTTCAACGGAAGGTGGTGTTTGATGCTACGCGGGCACAGGACATAGAGTTGGCACATTTGCGTCAGTTAATAGAATATTATAAGGATAACGCGAGTGCGCAGGCGGTGTACGCGCACACGAATGATATGCTCATGGAGCAACTCAAGCACCGAGTAGCGGAGTTGGAGCATGTAATCAGAACGATTCATGCGCATCCGGAGATGGCAGAAGAGTTGTCGGATATACCTCAGGAGCCGCTTATTGTGCCCTACATGCAAGGAATAGATGGGGTAAAGGCATTATCCCTCATGACACCCGCCGAGCGAAAGAAAGCCCGCACACACAAGAAACTGATGAAGATGGTAGATGAGAAGATGAAGAAAGAAATGTTATAAAAATAGTCATTTTTGCATTTTGTTTGGACAAAATTATGTCTGGAGACTATTTTAGTCAAACAAAAAACACTATTTTTGCATTTTAGCGCGCGCACTCATCGAGAATTTGGAATAATTTGTACATCTCCGTATACGAATTAATATCCTGTTCATTATGCATATCAGTCAGTTTCTTGGATAGATTGATAGCATTCTTAAGATTTCCATGCGTTTCCAAATAGGAGAATATCTTGACTTTCTGAAGATACTTCTCAGTTTTGGTATAATTGGGTATGTATTTCTTTAATTCAGTAATCACGGCATCGCCAGAACTATATTTTTTAGAAGTCGGCTGTTGAATAAAATGAAGCAGGAACCAAAATTCCGTACAAGGGTCGGATTCAATAAAAACCACCTTTCTATATGTGGTCTGTTGTTTTGCTTTCAGATATAGTTGTTTTTCAGAAGGGCAGGCATTGAGTCGATCCATATCAAGCAGGCAAACTACTAAATCAAAGCCTTCATTAATACATTTTTTAGCTTGTGCTAACATGTGTCTCATGTCGGAATGCTGAGGAACAGAAGGCTTTAGTGTTAAAGAGGAGTAGCGTTTGGCAACTCGAAGGCTGTTGACGTATTGCCATTCAGTAGGTCCTTCTCCAAATATGGCGATACTTTTACTCATGCTTTATCCTCCTCTGTTAAGAATATATCTCCAGTAAAGGGGAGTTTGACTAATTTGCCTTGACGATATGCGTTGTAAGGAGATAGGTTCTTATGTAATCCAAAAGAGGAAAGCCGGATTATTTGCGTTTCTGCATTCTCATCTTTATCTGTAAACCATATCGTATCACGACGAACGAAGTCTTCATCCAATAGATTGATGTCATGGGTAGTGAATAATAACTGAGATGTACCCGTTTGATTGACTAAGAAAGTGCGATAGAAAAACGTGAGTAATTCGTAATGAAGACTAGTCTCTATTTCATCAATCATAATACATTGGTTATCCTTTACTAAGTATTTAAGTAAAGCAGCCATCGCCATAAATCGAAGTGTACCATTAGATTCGACATCTTCCGGTAAGGTTCCTATACCCATTGCGGTTTCATGCGAGAAGATGATGGACGAAGCATCCGATGACATCTTAAAATCCTTAATATTGAAGTCCGATTCTTGTAGATATTTCAGAATGAATTTGCTCATTTCTCCTGATGTATCACGCTTGAGTTCTTCATGTAAGAATTGAATCAAATGATTAGCAGGAGTGATTGTCTGTGAGAAACTATCATCCAACCAATGGAAGACAGAGTTTAAACGAGATCTTTCTACATTGGACTTGCCAAAGGCTGCAAGTACAGGACAATTGTTCAAGGTATTGCCAATGATAATATCTTGGTCCTTTTTGCCCAATCCAAGTTGCTTGCCAAATTCCACACGAGTGCTATCATTACCCCTAATATATGTTCGCTCATAAAGTAGAGCCGGACGGGAGGATGCATAGACTGTTAGGGATTCGCTCAAGATGACACGATTAGTGAAAGATATATCTAAAATATAACGTTCACCATTCACATAGAATGTCATCGACATGCGAGTCGGCTCTTCTTTGCTATGATCGTTGAGTAAGAAAGGAATTCTATCTGTATCGCTTGTCTTACTTTGAGGGTATGTAATCATGAAATGAACAAAGAACTCCAGCGCGTTCAACACCTTTGATTTACCTGAGGCATTAGCACCATATATAATGCCCGATTTCAGTAAATTGACTCCGGGTTTAACTTCGACCAAATAATAGTCTTCCAATTGTTTATCCATTGTCGGGATAAAACTAAGAGTTTGTTTTGAGCAGATGGAGTAGAAATTCTCTACAGTAAATTCGGCAATCATAGGTGGGTTGTTTTGAAATTCTTAGCCCAAAGGGCACGATTATTTTATTTTCGCTGCAAAGATACAAATAAAAAATGAATTATGCAAATTATAAATGAATATTTTGTAATATTTTTACGAAATTATCAAATAAAAGCATAAAATTATGTTTTTAATCTGTTTTTTGGAGTGGAGCTCATGTATCGAGGTATAGTATGATTCTATTGAAGATAAGGGTGGGGTAGGGAAAAGGTCAAAAATAGGTATCTTGCCAAAGTTCGACATTTTGACAAAAACAAAAAATTTTTCATTAAAATGCGAAAAAATTTGCATATATCAAAAAAAAGCAGTACCTTTGCATTCGAATTTAGGACGGATAAAAGTGAACACAATCGTGCCAAATCGTCCTAACATGGCACGATTTACAAATTTATAACTCACTGCTAATCAGGACTTTTGTGGGGGCTGGCGTCTTCCGGGGGTTCGAATCCCCCCCTCTTCCGCAAAAAGCAAATTAGGGAACCCTCAATGGGCTCCCTAATTTACTTTTTTGAGAAGGCGGAGAGCCTTCTCAACCCCCGGTCGGAAGTTTCTTATCTCTTGAGCACGGAACCGCCGGAGGTAAACAATCACTCCAATAGGATTCGTTCCTTCTTAGGAAGTTTCTTATTTACTTCTGAATAAGCATGGCGGATAAGGTCATATATCTGTAAATCCGTTAACTCTCCATTGAGTGTGATTTGGTTCCAATATTTCTTATTCCAATGCCACGCGCCTTCTACGCAAAGATATTGTGCCCGCAGTTCTAAGGCATATTCAGGGTCGCATTTGAGTACAATCAAATCTGGCTTGTCCAATAGGATACACGCAAAGATTTTACCTTTATTCCCATGGCAAACAAATAGGATTTTAGTCATTTTTTCTTTCCTTCCTTAATATCCACGACGATAGCGAGGATAAGGTGCATTTTGCGACTGCAAAGGTAATAAAATAAAATGATATAAACGAATTTTCTTTACAAAATTCTGAATAATGAAGACATTTTGCAGAAATATTTGTGTATGTCAAAAATTTTTAGTAATTTTGCGAACAAAATTACAAACACATGGAAAAAGAATGTCAAAACATTGAATACAAGTCAGTATGGAGAGATGAATATCTAGCTTGGATTTGTGGATATGCCAATGCTCAAGGTGGAGAATTGTATATCGGCATTAGCGACGACAAACAAGTTGTCGGCATTAAGGATGCAGAAAAACTCCTTGAGTCCATTCCGAATAAAGTTACGATGACTTTGGGAATTGTCATTGAGATAGATCTTCACAAAGAAGGTGATAAAGAATATATCTCTATTCATGTGGATCCAACTGATATGCCAATATCTTATAGAGGTAAGTATTATTATCGTTCTGGCTCAACGATGCAGGAACTGAATGGCATTGCGCTACAACAGTTTATCCTAAAAAAGATGCACCTTACATGGGAGAGTATGCCTCAGCCTACAGCCACGATGGATGATATTGACCCCGAGGCGATACAATACTTTATTAAGAAAGGTGTAGCTTGTGGGCGATTGGATACGTCTGTTGAACAATCATCCATAGAAAATATCTTGAGTAATCTTCGCCTATTAGATTCGAATGGTCATTTGACAAATGCAGCACTTGTGCTTTTTGGTAAAGACCCACAAAAGTATTGTATCGGATGCCGTTTCCGCATAGGAAGGTTCCATTTGCGCGATTCGGAGTTAATTTCGCACGATGAGATTACCGGCAATATCCTTCAGATGGCTGATGAGGTTATGCGTATATTACGTAACAAATATCTGATCATGACAATCTCTTATGAAGGAATGCAACGTATTGAAACATTAGAGATTCCGGAGCAAGCCTTACGCGAGATTATCTATAATGCCTTGATACATCGCAATTACTTAGATTCGGATATCCAAATGAAAGTCTTTGATGACCATATCGAATTATGGAATGGCGGTGAACTTCCTACCGGTTACGATTCTCTTGAGCAACTGATGACAGCACACATGTCTAAAGCGGGAAACCCGCTAATTGCACGCACTTTCTTTCGTGCAGGATTCATTGAGAATTGGGGGCGAGGATACGATCGTATTGAAGCAGCAATTAAAAATGCGGGACTAACGATGCCCATCTTCAACTACTCGCATCAAAGTATTTGCGTTTCTTTGAAAAGAGAGGTATTTATGCGGATAAATGGTCCTCGTGAAACAAAAATTGAAGGAATAAATGGAGGAAAAGATGGAGGAAAAGAACTGACTGATAGACAGAATGTTATAATATCTTTCATTTCCTCAAATGGAGGAATAACAATGGACATGTTGACGAAACAATTGAAAGTTGGAGAAAGCACGATTCTTCGCGAACTAACAATATTAAAAAATGCAAATCTCATTCGTCGTGTAGGTGGCAGAAAATCTGGCCACTGGGAAGTCGTCCAATAAATCATCCCATATAATACCCGCGAGCGTCGCCCACCGGCAAGGTTGGCAATAGCCACAAAGGAGCACAAAAGAAAAGGGACACGCCGTTTTGGAGCATGTCCCGTTCCGTTCCGCACCGCCAATGCCTATTCAGCGAGGAGATGTGGTCCGGCGTGATACGAGTTGTAACTATGCATAAACCTTTGTCTTATTGTGCCACGAGTCCGCCATCAACGAGGTAATGACCTCCTGTACAGAAGGACGAAGCGTCAGAAGCAAGGAAA
>JAZLHD010000053.1:0-31243 GCA_045616645.1 Paludibacteraceae bacterium | reverse complement strand
CTCTTCTACCGCAATGCGTTGCACATCCACCAACGCCTCACGCGCACACGTGTCACCCGCGTTCCTTATTATAAATAGGCTATCTCCTACAACACTAAGATAACCCAATTCTTCCAACGGAAGAAACCATGCACTCCCACTGAGGGGAGTGATGGTTACTTGCTTCGCCTCGATTGCCGTAAAAGCAATAAGGCTCAAAAATCCTATTACAAATTTTTTTGCGATATTATTGCAACAGTTTCTCACCGTTTCTGATAACGACACCATTGTAAGCCTTATCTACCTCCATACCGAAGATGTTATAAGTCTTGTTGTCGTTAATAGCCTTGATGTTGCGTAATCCTACGTGAGGATCCGGACCCAGTTCACCGGGTTGTTTGAAGTGGATAGGAAGAACGGCACCCTGAGCTTTAACATAAATAGTGGTCTCCAGGTCGTAACCTTCGTTCGGGTTAACCTCAATGTAAGCTATTCCTGCCAAATACTCTTCCGGACCATATAACTCGTAATAGGAAACGATAGGATGCGTATCGGGATCAATAGACTCTCCGTTCTCGTCCAAGAGGTCAACATCATCGTCAAAACCTTCTGCAATGTTGCAGTTGAACTCGATTTGTTCTTCTGTCTCCATTTGACCTGTCTCAGAATTAATCCATCTCATGCTGATAGGACCACCCTCTTGAGGAACTTCCTCAATCCAAGTATCGCTAAACATGTGCATGTCAGGATAGTAAGCGTTGAATGCCATGTCGATGTTCATATCGCCGTAAGAGTGCAGTTTACCATCCTTCAACCATAGGGTACGACCACCGGTAGGAGTCTCCCAATAGTCGCAGAAGATACCGAAGTCACATCCGCTCTCATTGAAACCGGTTAACTCGGCATAGCAGCGTTGGGTCAATACGGCGGGTTTTAAATCCGGGTCTCCGAAAACATTTTCTTCCATGAAAACAAAAACAATAGAATAACCACCATTATCACCATCAACAATACAATCGGCTTGCTTAGCCGTAGCTTGTGCCATGATGGAATCATGACGGAACCATTGCATCTTTTCTCCTGTTTCGGGATCAACCTCAACGTCGATAGGATAAATGGTTAACTTTAGATCCGTGGTCGCAGGGAAGACTTTTGCAATATCTGTAATGTCCTCGTGAGTATAGCAGTGAACAAACACGGTGTCGCACCACATAGCTTTGCCTTCAGGAACAGGAATGACATTGAGAAGGGTATCCAAGGTACCGGCACCCCAACTCGAAATCGTCATATCAGTACCGAAGCACCAATCGGTTCCGGCTGCACCGGAAGAAACCATATAGCGGTTACCTGCGTTAGCCTTCTCGCCGCTACGGTCAGCCCTCCACATAGCGCAGTTAGTCAATAGTGCCGGCCAATAATAACCATTCATCATGCGGGTTGGGGTGACACCTTGACCGGGCCAATAACTTTCAACCGCATAACCATACATGTAGTCTGTGAAACTTACGTTGTACAAAATGCTGCCGTCAACAGAAGGAATCTGACGCGGATAAACAGACAAAGTGGGGTTGTAATATTCGAAACCATAAGAGGGGGATGGATATGCCAAAGTAGCGGTATCTTCTACCGTTACGGTTTTACCCTCTTCATCCAAATAAACCCACTTGCCGGGTCCGTAAACGGAGTGGTAGTAAGTGGTCTCCTTGAAAGGAGTTATCAAAAATACACCACTGGAGACATAACCCGGAGTGTAACTCATGTACATCTGATCCTCAATGAAGTACTGACCCTCAACGGTGGTGTCTTTTTCTACGGCAGCCTCCTTAAAAGGAACGGCATTCATCTCATAAGCTACAGAACTAAGGGGTTGTGTGTACACTGCACGAGGCGTCTCTTGCTTGATTAATGTCGGTTGAATCTTCTCCGTCATTAGTTGTTGCGCATTCACGGCAAGTGTCAGTGCCAATGCGCCAAGGATTGTAAAAATCTTTTTCATTGTCTTAATAAATTAAAATGTGAAACATAATACCATCACTTGGCAGAGCCAAGAATGTCTATTTTTATATTAGGATTCTCTACTTGTTCCAAAACGCCGCCTAAAGCAGGATTGAGTGCGGAACCCGGGGTAATGTGGTACGTCCCACTGAGGTTGTTAAATAGCGAGAAGAGTGTAGGTACTGTGGCCGCCATTCTCTCGTATTTAGTTTCCTCTCCGGATTTGATACTTGGACCGACATATTTAATTGTAAACGAATCGTCGGCGAATGTGACATCAAACTTGTAAAAGAATAGACCCGACTCCTTCGTCTTGTCCGTATATTTGAGTTCCATGAGGTAGGTAACAATCTTCTCACCAAATATTTCGTCCTCGTTGTAGGTAAGATGCAAACGCAAGATCTTCGCGGTGCGTTTTGATCCCTGTTGCTGAGCCTTGTCGCATAATTCCTCATTGATTTGCGCAATCGTATCCGCTAATCCAGCGGGAATGTTCTTGTTCATATCCCAACTCCAACCCATTTTTCTTAACTCCATATACTTCTGGAAGTGTTGATATAAATTACCGGCACTGATGGTTGCCGTTTGACTATGCAACAATCCATCGCTGCCCATCGTGAAACGACGGTTGATACTGCCTTCTCCGCTAATCGTACTCATCACCTGTAATCCATCCGCTAATACTGCGTACGGAATAGGTTCTGCGTCGTCCTCGGGTAATACACCCAGTTGGGAGAGGGTGAACGTGCTGCCATCACTATGCAATTGATATTGGGTAGTACCGTCTAAGTAAGTGAGCAAATTACTATTGCCAAAAATCGCCGTCTTCTTATCTTCACTCTCTTTATAAGCTACTAACGGATCGTAGTCTGCACCTACCGGATACAGCACGCTATAGGCTCCGTATTTCTTTCCTTTCAAACGGACAATCTCCGGAGTTGCCTCCATGATAAGGAACTCATAATCTCCCTCTTGACCCAGACCATCCGTTTGAGGGTCTGCCCACGTGTGAAGAATATTATTATAGGTGTTGAACGTGAGTACAGGGCAGAGGTCATCAACCACATCCCAAACACTGGCGGTATCGCTGACTAATTTCTTAGCCGATTTAGCCATTGTGGCTTTTACTTCACCATTGGCAAGGAAGATAACATGAATCTGAGCCGATACACTTTTTTCGGGGTTGGCAAAATAAATCATATTCCAACCATTGGTGTTGTTTATGAGCACATCCTTGGCATTCTGCATATACGCTGCGGAACGTTCAGAAGCCGACTTCTCAAACAAGTTCTTCTCTTCGCGGCTGCAAGCCATCATGGTCATTGCGACCGCCATCGTAATCAATAAATATTTTGTTTTCATAATCTACCTCCTTATTTTACCGGATAAGTCTTCCAATCAAAGTTGCATTGCATGATTTGCTCATAATCCATGTGTTGTTGACGAACTTGCACTTCTTCGTGCATTTGGTCAATATCAATGTTCCATTGATCTTTCAACCATTTACGAGCAATCTCTAACTTTGCCGTGATGCAGTTGGCACCCTTCTCTCCGGCTTTGTCTAAGATTTTCGCCCAAGTATAATCGTCCTTCACAATGTAGTTAGCAATGGTCTCCACGAAATCCTCGTGGTACTCGCAGTGCGCGTAATTGCTCACAAATCCACGAGTCCAAGCCTCTTCGTCGCTCATCTCTTGCCACTTGATAGGATCGTAATCACCCGGGGTGATAGTCTCAAACTCACGAGGATAAGTTTTCTTTTGGTGCAGAATGTGACCAAACTCATGGTGCATGGTTTTGAAGATATACTCATTCAAAAGCTCCATGTCGTTCCAGTTCATCTTGTTGATTTTCATCAGCGTGATTTGAATACCGCCTTCGGCATAACCTAATTTCTCGGTACCTGCTGCGGCATTGATCATAGACGAACCTACCAACTGAATCTTACGAGGACCGTTTGTGCTAAGGAATGCCGTGTCCCCAACGCGTCTCATGACCGTATCATAAACATTATACCAGAGGTATAAGGCAATGTGCGCCATGGTGTCGGCTTTGCCGATACCTACAGGAACAACATTGTAGTTGGGGTCCATGGAAGCATCGTTCAAACGGTAAACAAACTCGCAGTTATAAGGCTTAACAAAAGCTTCATGAAGCCAAGCATCGAACTCCTTCGTGTAGTTGTCCACTTGTTCCGAGGAAGGATCTTTGAAGATACTCTCTTTGTTCAGCTCTTCTTCGCGACATGATGCAACGCATATTAGCATCGCAATCATCAATATAATTTGACTCTTTTTCATAACGTTCTTACTTTGTAACTATTGAAATACTTCCTGTTGGGATTTTAATATCCGGACGTGGGTTCGGGGTCATACCTGCTAAGATTACTTCTTGCGGCAACTGGATAGCACGACGCTCATCGTTCCAAACCAACTTGTCTTCAGGATTAAGTCCTTGCTTGTGCGTGATCTCGATACCATAACGTTTCAAGTCTTGGAAACGCAAACCATCGTGGAAAGTCTCAATACGACGGAAATGCAGACAAGCATAGATAACCGGCAATTGAGTGGGAGAAATCGTCCAACCCGGAACCATCTCTTCATTATGCAATTCCGGTGCGTACGGAGTCCCTTGGTACTTGTTGACATAGAAGTCCTTAATCTTATTGTAGGTCAAGTTCACAGTACTATCAGCATTTATGTCCATCACATTCTTCTCAACATTCATGTTCTCGCACCAAATCTTAAGGTCTTCAATCGCTCCGTTGATATCGTTCTTGTAAGCTTTTGCCTCCGCGCGGCACAGAAGGGTCTCTTCAGAAGTGAAAGCGCGGGTTACAGCGTGGACATAACCATAGTTATTCACTTTATCGGTGTATTCAAACAAATAAAAGAACTTACCTAAGAAGGAACCATATTGGTCACTACCGTAACTCCATACACTAAACGAACCTACCAAGTTTCTATTTCTCCAGCAAGGACCGGCTCCTAATAATGTATAGTCTAATGCCGCATCCTTAGCTTGATAACGTCCGTAACTGGGGGAAATGGTATAGGGCACTGACGACATCGTGGTGTAAAGCAACAAGTTACTTGGAGACTTAGGATCAATCCAAGCATTGAAGTTCTCCGATACATTCGTGCAAACGATGTGCTCGTAATAGTGGTCAAATAGACGAGATTGTGCGGTGGCAGGATCGGTCGTCAACACTTGATCAGCATGCTCAATCACCTTGTCCCATTGGCGAGTGTACAAGTAGAAACGAGCTGCAAAAGCATGAGCCGCTTGTACATTGAAGTGATACTTAGGTACCATATAATACTCATCGCTGACATATTTCAGACCTTCCTCTAAGTCTTCTTGGATCTTTTGGTAAGTCTCCGTCACCGATAGACGCGTATATTGAGGTTTAACCTTCGTCTCCGGTTCGGTCATGTAAACGATACCTAAATCGTTCTTGCTCAATTCGGGAGTTTTGTATGCATGGCAGAACACCATCGCAAGCAAGAAGTGGTGGTAAGCCCTCACCAGTAACGCTTCCCCTTTTTCTGAATTCATGTTAATGCCTTGCTCCTCTAATTTCGCAATGGCTTGCAACGCTTGGTTGGCGGTTGCAATAGCAGAGTAGTGCGCGTCCCAAAGAAATTTGGGCGAGTCTTGCTGGTCACCACTAACCACCGGCTTCCACGCGAAAATCTCATCGTACATCTTGTCTAACGGCATCAACTTACGGCAGTGGCCTACCGCATCCGGTGCGTTGTTGTCAATGATGTTATCCGACGAAAACTCCAAAACAGCAGCACTGTTACCATTGGTGTATGCACTCACTAACAGCAAACGTACTTTCTCCTTGGTATCAATCTGAGCACGCATGTCCGGCTCGTGATCCAAGAAACCTTCCCCATTCTTACAACCCATTAAAGCAATGGCTGCTAAAATAAATATACCTAATTTTTTCATATTCAATCCTCCTTAATTATAATCCGAGACGGAGAGTTAATGTAAATTGGCGAGGGTTAGGAGAACTAACACCACCCGTGTTATAATACTCAGGGTCACGACCATTGAGTTTCTTATCCGCGTAAGCTAACCATAAGTTCTGCGCACTCAACTTAACCATGAAACCTGACACTGCCTTTTGTCCTTCAAAATATTTGGAAGGAAGGTCATAACTCAAACTCAACTCTTTCAAACGGATGAAATCACTCTTAGCAACACGCTTGTCAGAATAGTTGTATGCCGAGTAACCCTCTTGCAAGTTTTGAATAGCTTGGTACTGACGCGAAGTGGCAATAACAGGAATATCCGTCACTTTCTCATCACCGGGCACTACCCAACGGTTCTTCATCTCCTTCATGCTGGCGGTCAAGTCACTGTACGAACTGTTATATACATAGCACAACGGATCCAAACGAACCACACCACCGAAACTGTAGGTGAAGTAAACATTGAGTTTCAAACTATTCTTCATGAACCCGAACGTGTTACCAAACGAACCCGTAATCTTAGGATCAATGGAACCTTCATACTTCAAGTACTTAATCAGTTCGGGATCGTATTCTTGGAAATAAATCTCGTCATAACTGCCGGGACCAATCAACTTATTGTCATTGCCATGGAAAGTCGGCAGACCTTCTTCTGTCAATCCCGCAAACGGAATAGAGAAGAGTGCTCCTACAGGATAACCTTGTACCCGACCATAACCATTCACCAACTCAATCACAGACGAGTAGGACTCTAACTTCGTAATCTTGTTCTCAGCCCAACCAAAAATCCAGTCGGTGGTCCAACTAAACTCCGGCATCTTGAAGTTCACCGTCGAAATAGTGAACTCAACACCCGTCGATTCCATCGTGGCATCATTCGCTAACTTCGTCGTCTGACCACCTACACCCATCGTCTGAACATGACCAATCAAGTCGAAGTTATTACGCTTATACCAGTCTAACTCTACGTTGACACGGTTATCTACAAAACCGAAAGCAACACCAATATTCAACTCGTGCTTCTTCTCGTAGGTCAACTCCGAGTTCTCTAAGTCATACAACTGAATACCCGTCTCCGAAGCATCCGTACTGGGACGATAAGGACTGTAACTCTGGAACACCGCTCTGGAGTTCGTAACATTACTCGGACCACGGTCCGCTGTCAACGAATACGAAGCCTTCAAACTGGCGTGCGTCCAAGCACTACCAAAGGTGGGATTCCACCAACGCTCCTCATGCGCATTCCACGCACCGGATACGTTCCACGTAGGCAACCAACGCGCATTCAAACTCTTACCTAACTTATTGGTACCCTCATAACGTACCGTACCATTGATTGTGTAACGACCCTTGTACGAATACGTTCCCATTGCGAAGAAAGCAAGGTTACGATAGTACGTAAACTCATTGGCGAAATATTGGGAGTTCTCCTCCTGACTTTGCTTAAAGAGCCTATAGTCATTATAAGGTACACCGCCATTGTTGTATTGATAACCCCAACCGCGGAACCAAATATATTGACGATCAGACATGTTTCCTTCTACACCGCCAAACAAACTGAGGATGTGATCACCATTCTTACCAAGATCCGCGTTGTAACTAACCGTTCCGCGGAAATCGGTTGATATCAGTCGGTATTCAGACAAGTCGTAAATACCACCCTTCGGTAATACCGAGATAGGCAACGCCCTTGTGTCATCGGGATCACTATATAAGAAGGAGTTCCTATCACGAATCGTGGAGTTCTCCGGATCAATACCGGCACGATAAGCACGCGCTTGGTTACTCTCATCCGTGATATTATGCTCGGTCGAACTGCCATAATAACGGATAGCACCTAACGCACTAATCTCTAAACCACGAACGGGCTTGTAACTAAGCTCACCTTGGAACTTAATATCCGTTACCTTCAAATCAATATAGTTCTTCGTCAACTCGTCCAACTCGTTGAAATCGCAGTAGTTACGACGATACGTATCCTTCGGATCCATCACGCGTGCCGTGTTCATAGCATACGAGAAGGGGTTGATATCAAACTCACGACTTACTACACCCGTGATAGGGTCTGTCTGAGACTTGATCGTTCCGGGAGCTTTCTGCTGACGATAACTGGCGTTGGCAACCAAGTTTACGGTCAAGTTCTTCAAGATATCGTAACTGGCATTCAAGTTCGCCGTGAAACGCATCACTTGTGACGATTTATACCAACCCGGATCGTGCATTGCACTCAAAGACGCATATACACGCCCTTTCTCCGTACCGGCGGAGAAACTCAAAGAGTGATTGTGCATAATCGTGTTGTTAAACAACGCATTGAACCAGTTGGTGTTACGATACTCAGCCTGACGCAAATAAGCGTTTTTTGCCACTTGAGTGTTCTCTATCTTGCCTTCGTCAATGAGCTGATACATACGACCATAAACGCCGAAGTTCTTGGCCGAAATCAACGACGAATAGTCGAGCCAACCTTTACGCTCCAACTCTTGGTAGATACCCATCTGCTCCTGCGAGTTACAGATGTTATAATCCGAATATTGCGGTATCTGACGATACGTCAACTCCGCATTATAAGTGAGCTTACTCTTACCGGCTTGACCTTTCTTCGTGGTCACAACAATCACACCCGCCATAGCACGAGCACCGTAGATAGACGTAGCACTACCATCTTTCAAAATCTGGAAACTCTCAATATCGTCCGCGTTGATACCCGAGATAGCACTCGCAATCAAGGTCGTGGCATCACCACTACTCAAATCGTCTGCACCTAACTCAATAGCATCTTCCAATACGACACCATCTACCACCCACAACGGCTTCGAAGCACCATAAATAGAAGTCGCACCACGAACGCGGATCTTAGGCGCCGTACCGAATGTACCACTCACGTTCTGCACGCTCACACCGGCAGCACGACCTTCCAACGAACGCGAGATATCGGCTACACCATCTAACTTGGCCTTCTCGGCATCCACCTTCGTGGCAGCACCCGTAAACAAGCGCTTGTCTTGCTTTACCATACCTTGTACGACAACCTCCTGGATCTGCTGCGTGTCTTGCGACAAAGTCACTTTCACGTTAGGCTTAACCGCTACCGTCTCGGTGCGATAACCCATATACGAGATAGTCAAATTCTTAACTCCGGCAGGGACTACAAGTTCAAAATAACCATCAAAGTCCGATACCGTTCCCACAGAGGTTCCTTCTGCCACAATGTTAGCGCCGATAGCAGGTTCACCAAGATCATCCAAGATGACACCCGTCACTCTCGTCTGCGCGAAAAGCACTACGGATAACAGCAAAGAAACCATTGTAAATACGATTCTGTTCATCATATAATATATTTTTTTGTATCACAATCACGCCTATACATTTTCCATGTATATGCGAAAAATCGTGCAAAATTACAAAAAAAAAATGATATATGCAAATAAATTTTGCTTTTTTTGCTTTTTTTGTCGTTTTTGCAGAGTGTTGGTAGCAAAAACTATCGATATGCTAAGAAAAATGTCCTTTTTGTGTCAAAAAGTTCGTTGGCTACATCACACAACTGCTGACTTGTAATTTGCTCTATCTTGGCAAACGTCTCTTGCCACGTCGGAGCTTTATGAAAATAAAGCATGTTTTTTGCCATCGCAAGGGCATTATTCTCTTGATTCTCTGCCGCAATCGCCATCTGACCCTTTAATTGCTGGATGGCACGTTGCAACTGTGTCTGCGTCAATGGCTGCTGCTTGAGCAACTCTAACTGTTGCCGAACAAGGTCTAAACACGTGTCTTCATCCTCGGGATCACAAGCAAAATAGATAGACCAATATCCCGTATCACTCAAAGGCGTATAGGTCGATTCTACCGTATAAACTAACCCGCGCTGCTCTCTTAAACTCATGTTCAACCGCGAGTTCAAGGCCCCTCCTCCTAAGATGTTGTTGAGCAAATACGTCGCCAATTGCTTCTCGTGCCCAAGCGGATAAGCTAAACCTCCTAACATAACATGAGCCTGGTGGGTGCGCTTCCTTAACGTTTGAACAAGCGAACAAGACGACGACGAAAACGGAACCCTTTCGTGTGCGCGTGTATATATATAAGGTGTCTCACTCAAACAACGTTGCACTTCTCTCACTACCGCTTTCATAGATAGGTTACTTTGGGAAAAAACAACCATCTGCTGCGGATTATAACGCGTCTGTATAAATTCCAAAGCATCCTCTTGACAAATCTTACGCAAACTATTCGAACTGCCTAAAATAGGGTAGGAAAGAGGAGAACCTGAAAAAATAAGCCCCTCAAAATCATCGTAAATCAATTCACTTGGCGAATCGTTATAACTCTCTATCTCATCCAAAATAACTTGCAACTCCTTGTCCGTCTCTTTCTTCGGAAAAGTAGGATGCAGAACCAAATCCGCTATCAAATGCAACGTGTGAGCAAAGTGCTCCACCGGCGTGGCAGCGTAAAAAGTGGTCTCCTCTTTCGTCGTATAAGCATTGATCTCTCCCCCAATCCCCTCTATCTGATTGATAATCTGACCGGCGGTGCGCGTCTTCGTCCCCTTGAACACACAATGCTCAATATAATGCGCCAACCCATTGAGCCGCTTGTCCTCGTCACGCGTCCCTGCTCCTACCATAATGCCGACGTATGCTACCTCCGATGCCACTCTTTTGTGCACAATTTGCACTCCATTTGGTAAAATATCGTAAAAAATGTCATTCATATTTGCATATATAAAAAAAATGTTGTACCTTTGCACTCGATTTAACTAACCCCTCTTTTTTTGGGGCCCCGCAAGCGGCATTGGCGGAATTGGTAGACGCGCTAGACTTAGGATCTAGTTCTCACGAGTGAAGGTTCGAGTCCTTTATGCCGCACTCTATGAAAAAAATTATTCCATTTCTAATCCTTCTGCTTGTCGTCTCTTCTTGTAAAATGAAAGACGATGCACAATCAACTCCCGAGTTGGCTTTCTCGTTCTTTGAACATAAACATGGTGCTAAAACGGATACCCTATCGGCCTATCCCCTCCGTTCGGGGGTTTATGTCATTGATACTATCCAACCATTAGACACGATGGCGTTCTTAATCGGTGCGCACGGTCGTTACAATGCTCTGGACTCCCTTATTATCCGGTGGGATACAACCGCGATGCAAACGGCTTTTGCTGTTGGAGCGGATTGGAACAATATCTTGGATCCCGCTACTACCGACGTTGCTCATGGCCGATTCCATTTCTTCCCCTACGTCCAACGCGTCGTCCTTCCCATGCTGTATGTTCCCCAGCGTGCAGGAAACGATACTATCATCGTCCACCTTGCCAATACCTCTACCGTCTATGGACCTATAGAGGTGATGTTTATCCAACCTGTTCGTTAGTGTCGAACTGCTCGATATAATCTAAGTTCTGTTTCTCTAACGCGTTATCAGGTTTAATCTTATTCATTCTCGCCAAATGGACCATCAAAAATAGGATGCGCCCTAAGTCTTCTTCTTTCGGCTCCTGACGAAAATCCTCCAAACGCTCTTGTAGCTCTTGCCATACTTGTTCCGCTGTCGAAGGATCAAGTCCTGCATTGGCAATCTTATCCTGGATGCGATAGGCTTTGATAAGAGCCGGTAACGCCTGCGGTATTCCACTCAGAATAGTCTTATTCCCATCTTTCTCTTTGAGCTTAACCTGCTCCCAAAGCTTGGAAACCTCTTCTGCACTATGCACTTGCTCCCCACCATAGATGTGCGGATGACGGAAGACTAACTTATCCGATAAGTGGTTGCACACATCGGCAATATCAAAGTCCCCTGTCTCGCTACCAATCTTAGCATAGAAAACAACGTGCAACAGCACGTCCCCTAATTCCTTGCTTATCCCTTGCTTATCCCCTGCTACAATGGCGGAGGCTAATTCGTAGGTCTCTTCGATGGTGTTTTGCCTAAGACTCTCAAAGGTCTGTTTGCGATCCCAAGGACACTGTTCCCTGAGTTCGTCCATAATAGTGAGCAAGCGATCAAAAGCTTGCAACTGTTCCTGTCGTGTATGCATTATTTCCCAAATTTTTCTGCAAAATTACACATTTTTATTGACATTTGCAAAAAATATTTGCATAAATCGGGATTTTTCAGTATCTTTGCACGCTAAATATGGATTTTTCACAACGATGTACCTGTTTTATACCCCTGACATAGAACAACAACACTGTCTCAGCGAGGAGGAATCGCAGCATTGTATCCGCGTTCTGCGCTACAACAAAGGGGACGAGATCCTACTCACCGACGGACGCGGAACTACCTACCAAGCTCGTATCACCAACCCGCACCCCAAACACTGCGAGTTCGAGATCCTTTCTTCCCAAAAACGGGAACCGAACCACCATTTTCACCTACACATCGCTATCGCTCCTACCAAGAACATTGAACGCCTTGAATGGATGGTGGAGAAATGTACCGAGATTGGCGTGGACGAGATCACGCCCCTTCTCTGCCGCTTCAGCGAGCGCAAACAACTGCGCACCGACCGCTTGGAGAAGATCATCCTCTCTGCCGCTAAACAGTCCCTCACCCCCTACCTCCCCCTCCTTCACGATCTTACCAAGTTCGAAGACTTTATCTCTCTAAACTCTACACTCTCCACTCTAAACTATAAATACATCGCCCACTGCTACGAGAAGGACAAACGATCCCTCAAAGAGGAACTCTTATCTCTAAACTCTAAACTCTCTACTCCTCTAAACTCTAAACTCTCCACTCCTCTAAACTCTAAACTCTCCACTCTAAACTCTATCACCATCCTCATCGGACCCGAAGGCGACTTTAGCGAGCAAGAGATAGACCTCGCTCTTAAAAACGGCTATATACCCGTCAGCCTCGGCAATAGCCGATTGCGTACCGAGACCGCGGGAGTCGTAGCTTGTCACACCGCCATCTTACTAAACGAATGATATACTTCCTCAGTGATGCACATATAGGTTCCCGCGTGGTGGCTAACCCTAAAGAGCACCAACAACGCTTCATCCAACTGCTCCAAACCATGGCGCAAGATGCTACACACATCTTCCTGCTCGGCGATATATTCGACTTCTGGTTTGAGTACGTGTGGGGACAACGCGCAAAACGCAAAGCGTTTGGACCGGTCTTAGACCAACTCAAACACCTAACCCAACAAGGCATCGAAGTGCACTATTTTACAGGCAATCACGATATATGGACGTTCGGCTGGCTAACCCGACAAACAGGAATCATCCTCCATCGTGAACCTTACCAAGTCACACTCCATAACCAAACCCTTTTCATGGCGCATGGCGACGAGTTCTCTAACCAACTCGCTTTCTTACGCTTGCGTAAGTTCTTCCATCACCCCGTGCCACAGTTCCTGTACGCCTTGCTACCGCCTTGCGTGGGAGATTCCTTTGGTTACCAATGGGCAGCGCAAAGTCGCCAAAAAGAACTGAAAAACCCTATCCCCTATCGGGGCGAGAAAGAAGAGGATCTGGTGCAGTTTGCCAAAACCTATCAACCCCAAGAAAAAATAGACTACTTTGTTTTCGGTCATCGCCATATCGAGTTGGACCTGATGTTATCCTCCACTCGTCGAGTGATTATTCTTGGTGATTTCTTTAAGCAGTGGACATACGCTACTTTATCCGACAAAGGAGAAATGTGTTTGATGAATTATGAATAACGAGTTTTTAGTCAAAGAAGAAGAGGTCCTACGGATGCTCAAAACCGTTTTTGATCCGGAGATACCTGTTAATATCTACGATTTAGGACTGATCTATAAAATAGATATAGACAACGATACCTGTAACATCGACATGACCCTCACCGCCCCTTCCTGTCCGGCTGCGGATTTCTTAGTGGAGGATATACGACAGAAAGTGGGAAGCGTGGACGGCATCAACCAAGTCAATATCAACCTCGTCTTTGAACCACAATGGACCAAAGACATGATGTCCGACGAAGCAAAACTGGAATTAGGCTTTATGTAATATGCTAAACCAACTCATCACATGGGATCAATGGCTTCTGCTTCTTATCAATGGCTGGCATAGCCCTTGGGCAGATACCGCAATGTGGATCATTAGCGGCAAAACGACGTGGCTCTGGCTATACCTACTACTCATAGCCCTTATCTTCCGCCGTTGCTACACGCTTTCCTTGACACAATCCCTCCGCTTCCCTTGGTGGACCATCGCACTCCTCACCATTGTCACTGTCGCAGGTAGTGCTGGATTAGCGGACTGGATCTCCTCCGGCATCATCAAACACGCGGTCTGCCGTTGGCGACCGACTCACGACCCGGGACTATCCGCCTTAATACACATCGTTCATAACTACACCGGAGGTAACTATGGCTTCGTCAGTAGCCACGCTGCAGACACGTTTGCCTGCGCGCTGTCCTTCTCTCTGTTTTGGAATTATACCACTCCCCATAAAAAAAGAGCCAACCTAACCGTGACTCTTCCTTTGATGATCTGGGTAGCCCTTAATGCCTATAGCCGGATGTACCTTGGTGTACACTATCCGGGCGACATTGTGGGTGGCCTTTGTGTGGGTGCCGTGGTCGCTGGTCTGATGTTCCTTGCCCTGCGAACCGTCCTACCGGAGGTTGAGGACCGTGAGGACCCGACTGAACTTGACGATTCATGTAAGCCTCGTACTGCTCCTTCGTCAACAACTGCTTGAGCTCTTTGTTGCTGTCCTCCATGTACTGCATCATCTGAGCACGACTGCATCCGTTCTCGCGAAGACGAGCGTACTTGAGGTGCATGTCAAATAAAGCGCGATATTGAAGGGTATCGGTAATACCCAACTCGCGAACCATCATCTGTGTCTGCTTAAGAGCACACTCTTCGGCAGAACGCTGAGGAAAAGAACCTTGAGGATGACCCTGTGCCAATACTATCCCACAAACGGGAAGAAGAAAACTGAGAAATAAATACAAACGTTTCATAATAACAAATTTATACACACAACCCCTATTTGCAAAAATCGTGCCAAACTCAACTTCTTTCATAGCACAGCGATTGTATTTCGCCCAACCATCGGCTCGCGGAGCCGTCCGCCCCGCCGTGCGCGTGGCTCTACTGGGGATCATCATTGGTATGACGGTTATGGTGGTAACCATCGGAGTGGTCGTGGGCTTCAAACAAACAGTAGCCAATAAAGTGGCAGGCTTCGGTGCCCATATCCAAGTGGTGAACTACGATAATAACAACACCTACGAACTGCTCCCCATCACTTGGACCGACTCCCTCATCGCTGCCCTCCAATCGATAAAACACGTACACGCCGTAGCTCCTTTCTATACCAAACCCGGCATCGCTAAAACAAACAACGCCTTCCAAGGTATTGCCTTCAAAGGAACAACCTATTGGGACTATTTCAGTGCGAACCTCTTATCGGGTTCTATCCCCACTACCCCCAACCAAGTGCTCGTTTCCCAACGCCTCGCCGATAAACTCCAACTGAACCTCTCCGAACCTCTCTTCCTTTATTTCGTGGGCGAAAACGTACAAGTGCGCAAAGTAATCGTCTCCGGCATCTACCACACCGGCGTGGGGGAGTTTGATGATACGTTTATCATCGGTACACCCACTTTTGTTACCAACCTCAACCAATGGAACGAACACCAAGCCTCGGGAATAGAAATCATGGTTGATGACCTTAAGAACCTTCACTCCGTCGGGGACGAAGTCTATTTCGCTACCGCCAATCGACTTGATGCCGAGGGGAATGCGTTCTTCACCCAGAACGTAGAACAACTCAACCCGCAAATCTTCGCTTGGCTCGACCTCCTCGATATGAACGTTATTGTCATCATCCTACTCATGCTCGCCGTGGCTGGGTTTAATATCATCTCCGGACTGATTATCCTTATCCTCGATAGCGTCCAACTCATCGGTACACTCAAAGCCTTGGGGGCAACCAACGCTTTCGTTAAACGTATCTTCATCAAACAGGCAACCCTGCTCATCGGCAAGGGAATGCTGATAGGAAACATCATCGGTTTGGGACTCTGCTGGCTACAACAACTCACCCACCTCGTGCCCCTCGATGCTACTACGTACTACGTCGATTATGTACCCGTTAACTTTGCTTGGGGGTGGATCATCTTACTCAATGTGGGTACAATCTTCATCTCTACCCTTATCCTCCTCCTCCCCGCTGCCATCATCTCCCACATCTCTCCTGCCCAAGTCATGAAATTCGAATAAATCACCAATCCCAAATCACCAATCCCAAATCACCAATCCCAAATCACAAATCACAAATCACAAATCACCAATCCATGCTCCTAACCACCCCTGTTGATATCACCCCTTCCCCATGGTCCATTCGCCTCGATGATCGGCTCCTTCTGCTCGGTTCGTGTTTCTCGGATCGCATGGCGGATAAGTTTCGCGAATACTATTTCCGTGTGACCGCTAACCCTACGGGAACCCTCTATAACCCGGTTTCTATCGCTCACCATATAGATGACTATGCCCCGCAAGCGGATGTTATCATCATCACGTTTGGTACCGCTTGGGTCTATCTCGATAAAGCGCCTTCAGCGCAAGCGGTAGCCGAAAGGCGTTTCAGCGATAGCGGTCTTAATGCCGTTGTGGACAACTGCGCCAAACGCCCCGCTTCGGACTTCATCCGTCGCCGCCTAACCGTGGACGAGATCGTCGCTCTCTGGCAACCTATCCTCGAACGATATAAAGACAAACGTTGGATCTTCACCGTTTCTCCCATCCGCCATAAAAAAGATGGCCTTCACGAGAACCAACTCTCCAAAGCCATCCTCCTCCAAGCCGTTGATATATTAGTAGGCATAAACTATTTCCCTTCTTACGAGATTCTGCTGGACGAACTGCGCGACTATCGGTTTTATGCCCCCGACATGCTTCATCCTTCGCCCGTCGCCGTTGATATCCTTTGGGAGCGTTTCAGTGCCACGTACTTTGATGCTACCACCTTACGCGACATCAACCGTCTCCACCAACTCTGGCTCGATGAGCACCATCGTCCCCTTCACCCCGATACCCCCGAGGCTAAGGCGTTTGCGGCCCACCTCGAACAAGAAAAATACGAACTTCATAAACTCTTTCCCCACCATGTTACACTTTAAACTTTCAACTCTCACTTTCACTTTCCTCTTTCCACTATTAACCTCCTGTCACCCCGTGACCTTACAGACTACCGTCGAAGGCGGCACCATCGAAGGGGTCCAACTCACCGAACAAGTCAAAGCGTACCTTGGTATCCCTTACGCTGCACCTCCCGTAGGCGACTTGCGTTGGCAAGCCCCCCAACCCGTACAACCATGGAGTGGAGTGCTCCCTACACAAACGTTTGCTAACGATCCCATGCAGCACGTTCGTTACTCGGATATGTGTTTCCGCGGACCGGCTTTCTCCGAGGACTGTCTCTACCTTAATGTCTGGACTTCTGCCCAACACACCTCCGATAAACAACCGGTCCTCATCTATTTCAATGGGGGCGGTTGGATAGGCGGTAGTGCCAGCGAGTATCGCTACGATGGCGCTGCTATGGCTGCCACCGGTGTGGTGACCGTCACCGCGAACTATCGTGAGGATATCTTTGGGTTCTTTGCCCATCCCCAACTCAGTGCCGAGACACCTTATCACGGTTCCGGTAACTATGGACTTATGGACCAAGCCGCGGCTATCGAGTGGATAAAAAACAACATCGCTGCGTTTGGTGGCGATCCTAACTGCATCACCATCGCAGGCGAGAGTGCAGGCTCGTTCAGTGTGTCACTGCTCATGGTCTCGCCCCTATCAAAAAACAATATTGTCGGAGCTATCCTCTCTTCCGGTGCTCACGTCTATCCTGCTCTGTCACAATCCCTCGCACAAGCCGAACAACAAGGACTACAACTCACGCAAGGTAAGTCCATCACCGAACTGCGTGCCATGAGTGCATCCGAACTATTGCATTCGTACGCGCTACAAGGGATGCCGCAAGCGGTCATCGATGGTTATGTGCTGACGGAGGACCCCGACTCCTTGTATAGAAAGAAAGAACAAGCCCAAGTGCCTTTGCTTGCCGGTTGGAACTCCCTCGAAGGTTATCCGCTCGATTCGTCTTATTTCG
Organism: Paludibacteraceae bacterium; assembly: GCA_045616645.1. Taxonomy (GTDB): domain Bacteria; phylum Bacteroidota; class Bacteroidia; order Bacteroidales; family Paludibacteraceae; genus Colicola. The sequence continues at coordinate 13,190 of JAZLHD010000053.1, read as the reverse complement.
GACTCTTCATTGCTGACATCACCCGCAACCTCTGCACTTATCAGTTTGAGGCAGGGAATACCGTCTATCGCTATCGTTTCTGCCGCTCACGCGACCCACAACTCAAGGGCGCGGTCCATTCGTCGGACATCGAATATGCGATGGGAAACCTAAGCACGAACAAAGTGTATAACTGGCAACCGGAGGACTATGAACTGTCCCACCGGTTCTTGCATTACTATTCTAATTTCTGTAAGAAAGGCAACCCTAACGGCACCAACCTACCGCTTTGGCAACCCCTTTCCTCTACCGACGATCCTGTGATGCAACTGGATATTCGATAACTTAGTCTATCGTTATCGTTTTCTTGTAGCGAATATCTTTGGACGAACTCCCAACGTAAATAGTATATTTACCCGGATTGGTCACAAACTGATGCTTCGCTTCGTCCCAATATCCCCAATCGGCAGGATTAAGGGTGATGGTAACCGTCTTGCTCTCGCCGGGCTCTAAATAGACTTTCTCAAACGCCTTCAACTCCTTCACCGGACGCGCTACCGTAGGTCTGTTCTCACCTACATACACCTGTATCACCTCCGCACCGGAACGCTCTCCCGTATTCGTCACCGTCATCTCTAACCTGTCGCCTTTCCGCCTTTCAGCCTCTCCGCCTATCAGCCTTTCCACTTTCCACTCAAACGTCGTATAACTCAACCCATGCCCAAAAGCAAACGTCGGGGTCAGTTTGGCTTTGTCCGCATAGCGATAGCCCACAAACACATCCTCTTTATATTCCTCAACCATATAGTCTTTTGTCCTTTGTCCTTGCTCCATTGTCTCGGGCACACCCGGGTATCCGAGTTCGCCGTATTGGTGTGCGGGGTAGTCGGTCAGTTTAGGGAAGATAGAGTAGGGCATCTTACCGCTGGGGTTGACATCACCAAAGAGGACATCGGCAATCGCGTGTCCGGCTTCGGAACCGAGGTACCAGGCTTGTAATATTGCCGGCACTTTCTTCACCCAAGGCATAGCGACTGCGTTACCGCTGATGTTCACCACCACGAGGTTCGGGTTGGCTTGATACAATGCCTCAATCACTTCGTCTTGGCCGTAAGGCAGTTCGTATTGCAACCTATCCACTCCTTCGCAGTCTTGGTTGCCGCTTTTGTTCAGTCCTCCGACAAATATCACTACATCTGCTTTTTGGGCTTTAGCTACGGCTTCGGCGCGTAACTCTTCTGCCGAACGGCTCTCCGCTAAATCCACCTCCATCTTATCTTGTTCCAGACGGGTCACTCCGACATATCCGCGAGCATAATCAACGGTTATACCGTCTTGTGCCGCCCGCTCCGTGATACCTTGTAAGGGCGATACCTCGCGTTGCACCTTCAGAGACGACGACCCACCCCCAATCGTGAGAGGAAGAATAGCGTTCTCACCTACTACGAGGATAGAAGCCCCCTCCGTCTCCCCCCGAAGGGGAGTGATTGGCAATAACTTATCTAACTTGAGATTTTTCTCCTTCCCCTTCGGGGGGAAGGTCGGGTTAGGGGCTTGGTTCTTCAATAGAACGATGCCCTCATCGGCAATCTGTCTGGCGGCGGCATAGTGCTCGTCGGAGTGCAGGGAACCGAAACCTTTATTGGGGTTCATGGACGTGCGTAGGATAAGGCGGAGCACGTTTCTAACTTTATTATCAAGTTCTTCGGTACCGACTTTGCCTTCTTTAATCAGTTTTTTGTAGGGGTTGGCTAAGTAATACACATCGTAACTATTGGTAGCGCCCATCGTCAGTCCGTCCGTCCAAGTACCGAACTCAAGATCCAGTCCGTTGGTGATGGCTTGTTGGGTCTCTTGGCAGCCGCCCCAGTCGGAGATCACGGCACCATCAAAGCCCCATTCGTCGCGTAGGATACGATTGAGTAGCACCTCGTTGTGGCAGTTATATTGTCCGTTATAGCGGTTATACGAGCCCATAATCGACCATGCACCGCCTTCTACTACTGCAGCTTTGAAAGCAGGCAGGTAGATCTCGTATAGAGCGCGATCGCTCACTTTGACATTAACGAGGTGGCGATAGGTCTCTTGGTTATTAAGAGCAAAGTGCTTGACACAAGTGGCTACGCCTTTGGATTGTACACCTTGTACGTAGGGAACCACCATTCGAGACGCGAGGTAAGGGTCTTCGCCCATATATTCAAAGTTACGTCCATTGAGGGGTGTACGGAAGATATTCACACCGGGACCGAGCATCACGTTCTTTCCGCGATATAGGGCTTCTTCGGCGAGGTTCTCACCGTAAAGACGACTTATCTCTGGGTTCCACGTAGCGGCTAAGCAAGTCAGTGCCGGAAAAGCCACGCACGAGTCGGAGGTCCAGCCGGCTTGGTTCCACTCGTCCCATAGCACTTCGGCACGCACGCCGTGAGGGCCGTCCGAGCACCATAAACCCGGCACGCCAAGACGCGGTACACCCGGCGAGGAGAACTTCGATTGCGCGTGAATGATGGCTATCTTCTCATCTAAGGTCATACGACTGAGGATAGACTCAATCTGCGCACTATCAGCGAGAGGCTGAGAGGCAGAGAGGCTGAGAGGCAGAAAGGTGGAAAGTGACAGTGAAAGTAAAAGTGAAAGTGGAAAGTGTTTCATAATAGTATAATTTAATATAAAGTAGTAAAATAGGGCGGTAATCAGCCGCCCTATTCCAAGTTAGGTAGGGTTACTTAACCACATTACCTAAAACGTCGAAACGAGCCTCACCTTGATAGAGGATGATACGACCGTTCTCAATACGTTTGTTAGCTTTCTTAGCAGCTTCTACATTCTTGAGATTAGTAGCTTCAGCAGAAATCGTCAACTCAACGGTAACAGCTTCATAATCAGGAACGATAGTAATGGTTACATCTTGATATTCACCTTCAATCGAAGCATTGCCGGTGGCAGCAGGATATTTCAATGTAACGGCCTCGTTTATAGGATAAGCAACGCCTGCCTCGTTAGCACCGAACTCTACCATCCAAACACCATAAACAACTTTGAATTCGCCGGAGAACTCAGCAGCCAAATACTCGTATTTCTCTTTCCCTGCACCCATAACAGGTTCAAACATCGTGGTCTCGTCGCAGTTCCAACCCAGAACCGTTCCGGGGAAGTACCAGTTATCCTCGGTTACATAGAACTCACCATCAATAAGGGTGATAATAGCGTTGTCACCTTCAAAAGCAAGCGTCATAACGGCATTCTTATAGCCACCAAAGGGATTAGCCAATGCGATATTTCCACCATCCTTAACAGCAGTATAAGGAATATCCATTTCCACACCGGCACCGTTAGAGCACCATTGAACATCCCAAGCACGGTTCATGATAATCTTGAACGTACCATTGAGGTCGGGGATATTAGCGGTGAGAACACCTTCTACATCTTCGAATTGGATGGCAGCGGCCGTGCTCCAGTTGTCCGTGCAAGCACCTACGAGTTGATACGTATCTACGGTACTGATCTTCGTACCTTCTGTCAGAGCGCAAGTGATAGCATCCGGATTGGTAACGTCAATCGTGATAACGGCATCTTTATATGCCTCGTGGTCTCCTAAGCCAAGGACTTTGATGTCTTTGATATTAGCCTCTTCAGCGCCGTCAATAGCTTTTCTTAAGGTGATAGCCTCTCCTCCAAGAGTAACGCCTTCTACATCACTACCGTTGTCAATAGCGAACTGAGGGTGCCAATCGTCAGCACCTCCATCAGCAAGAACTTTGAAACCGCCATCCAATTGAGCAATCGTAACGGTTAATACATTACCTTCACCGGAGAACGGAGTGGAACGGTTATTCCAACCGTTAGCGCCTCCGGCAAAATAATACGTGGTTGCATTCAGTGCCATTGTGGCTACTAATGCGAGAACAAAAGAAAAAATCTTTTTCATTGTAGTAAAAAAATTAAAGTTAGTAAATTATGTTAACTACCGATCGTATATCGGATAGTTTATTGCTTATTGATTATTGGTTATTTTCCATAGACACGAGGTTAGGCTTTCGGCAGGCAGGGTGAGTTCAAAGGCGCGTTGGCCATCATCCACAATGAGTTTGGCTGCGGCATTGCCTTTGTTGAAAAAGACCACTCCGTATGTCCCGTCGGGATTGGTACAAGCCACCACCTGTACATTCGTAGGCAGATAACCCGAAGTGCCAATACGGGTAGAACCGGTACGCAACACTTTGGACATCTGTCCCATCACATAATAGGTACTGCGGTACATGAGTGACGAATAGTCCTTATAACTGATTTGTATCGCGCCATAACAAGTGCTGCAACCGCCCGGACGGTACGGACCTTCTTCCGGATGGTCGTCCAACATGAAGTTCCACATCACCGCACTCTTACACCATCTCAATGTGGGTTGGAAGCAGATGTTATCCGCAATATCAAGGAACGACTGCCCGTAGGAACGATAGTTCCATGTACCAATACTGGCTTCCGTAAAGTAAAGGTTCTTATTCGGGGCACCTTTGTGAATGACATCCAATTCGCTACTGCTGCCACCATAGTTATGATAGGCTGCTCCGTCAATATACTGAGCCGCCGTAGCGTCCTTGTAAATCTTCAGCGGATACTGCTGTTGGTCAGCCTTGCCGTCATAATTATAGTTGTGGTCAAAGACAATCACTTTCGTCTGCAATCCTGCTTCACGCAAAGCCGGACCTAACACTTTGACAAAATCGCGTTGTTGTGCCCACTCCATATACAAACTCTCTGAGTTGCCCCAGTTAAGCGGTTCGTTTTGAATCGTAATAGACGCAATCGGCACTCCTGCAGCCTCAAAGGCTTGTATCCAGTTCACGAAGTACGAAGCGTACTCCTTATATAAGTCGGGATTGAGATAACCCCCATTCCAACCGGTATAAGGCTGCTTGTCTGTGAGGTTATTCACTTTCATCCAACGAGGGCACGTCCAGGGCGAACCCATAATCTGAATGGTCGGATTGATAGCGAGCACCTCTTTGAGAACGGGAATGACATATTCGGTCTCTTCTGCGGTGAGAGCAAAGGGCTTATCCTTATTGTCCCAACACGTGTAATCCGATAACGAGAAGTCCGAGGCACCAATCGAAATACGAGTGGCACTATACCCCATTCCTTTCTCTACATCAAACGTCTTTACAAGTAAGGTGTGACGTTGATCGGCAGCCATCTTCATTAGGTTATAGCAAGCCGAACCGTTGAGGGCTATACCAAACCCATCAAACTGTTGGAAGGTCTGTTCCGGTTTGAGATACAACGTTTTCTCTACGTCCATATTCATCCCCTCCTTGAAGTTCCGCGACACCGTCTCAAAATGCATGGTGTTGTCTGCCGTAGAGACATACGTCATCACCCCTTCTGTTGGAGGTTGAGGCTGTGGATCGCTACCCGGGTCATTCCCTTTCCCCTCATTGGGATGGCATCCGCTGCATAGCAGCAGCGAGATGCCAAGGATTGAAATTAAAGTTTTTCCCATGTGGTTGTCTTTTTATTCATATCTAACGTGAAACGAATAATACCCTCCAGAGGAGTGCTATTCATCCACCAGTTACCAACGTTACTTTCTTCACTGGAAGCGATAATCGGAGTCTGACATTCAAAGTCAGTAGAGGCTAATTCGTCTCCCCATCCGTGTTGTCCGAAGTATTTGAAGTTCACGGTACCAAAGCCCGGGTGAGCTTCATCTTGCGCGTCTTGGTTGTTGATATAGGCAGTAAACTGATAAACCCCCGGAGCAACGGTACGACATACCAAGTTCTGATCAGGCGAATCAAAGCCCCAACCACTGGTGATGGTCGGATTAGCCGATGGTTGACCAAAACCAACACCGCAAACCCAGAGTATATCATCATTGGCAAAGGTAAGTTCGTACAACGGCTCAACCACAAGATAATCCTCTGCTACCTTATAGCTGACATAGTACATTCCCGTTTCTCCTAAGAACTTCACTTGATTACCTTCTACCAGTTCCATCCAGTCTTTGTTAATAGCGTCAGCTACGGAAGTGACACCGGTCAGGGTGAAGACTTTGTCTTTCTCAAAGTATATCTTCGCACCGCGATAGGCTGCGCGAACGGCAGACGAGGTGATATAAGCGGGATTCTCCTCTAAGTCGGTCTGTACGTCCAAGGCTTCAATCGGAGTGGCGATCTTACCACCGTATGTCACTTCAAACGAAAGCGTGTTAAAGATAACCGTATCGATGGATTCGTAAATATCATCCTCAATATGGATGGCATAGTTATTGGCAGCAGCTGCATCGGCTTGAATAAGAGCCACATCCTCCGAAGTCAATAAATAAGTCGATTGCGTGGCGTCCCAGCCAAAGACGGGCTTGGTATAATCTACCCGACCGAACTTCGTTCCTACACACGCTAACAAGAACTGGAAGGACTTAGGCAGTTGGAGATTGTATGCCGCAAACTCATTATCACTAATCTTTTGCATCTGAATACCCTTACCTAACAACTTGTAATCAATGGTAGGAGGCATCAGATACATCGTCTCAATGGCGGGACGATGACCCTTGCAATCCGATAAAATGACATCCGTATGCGTGCCCTCCACATTCGTGGCAGTAAGAAGCACTTTGATAGGCTCGCCTTCCGGCATATTCGGACCAAAAGGAACAGCATACTTGAACGTGTTCTCATAATGTTTGTCCTTCGTGCGAACAACTTCTGAAACTACGACATTCGTTCCTACTACCACCTTAATTTGTAGCGTAGATAGAGGCGTTTGAGTCTCGTCAATGGTTACCTTAAAAGAGACGCTATCACCAAAGGTAATGGACTGCTGAAGCATCTGGGCTTGTACTTTTACATCCCCTTTAGGATAAACCTCACGGAACTGCTTTTGTTGACAACCTGTCAAGGCTATCAAACCCATAAATATAATAATTAAAGACTTTTTCATATTAGTATCCGGGATTTTGTGTTAAGTTAACATTTTGGTCTAAAGCCGTTTGAGGAATAGGCATCAAGCGGTGATTCTCTACAAACGGACGCGCTTGTGGTAAACGCCCCTCATCACGATTGTTGAGCGTGTTCATCACCTCTAATAACTTTCCAAAACGAATCAAATCAAAGAAACGACTTCCCTCAAGAGCCAACTCTAAACGGCGCTCATTGAGAATAGCATCTAATAACTTCTCTCCTGCTAAATTACTAAGCGGAGCCAATTTGACACGATTGCGAATCTGATTAACCAACTGCAATGCTTCTCCATCTGCCCCCGTGTGAGCAAGAGCTTCTGCCTTGAGCAAAACAAAGTCACCACCACGCAGTTTGATGATACTGTTTAAGCCCGAACGACATTTATACATAAACGGATAATGCTCTGCAGGATAATAGTTTGACCACGTACAGGCTTCATATACAATCGTCTGATTGCGACGAATAGTGTCTCCGGCTGCATCAAAAGCAGCCATAAGATCACGACTGGGAGTAATCCACTTTGCCCAAGTGAAACTGTATTCGGGATCGTTATAGTCACGTCCAAACATCCAACTTACCCAGTTGCCCGAGCCCGAGTTGTATTGCATCTCAAGAATAACCTCAGGCGAGTTACGGGTAACCTCTTTCGTGGTAGCATCAAACTTCCAAAGCGTACGATAATCATCTTCAAGACGAATACCGTCAGCTTCAATCATATTGCAGTAGTTAATCACTTCTTTCCAATCCCCCATCTCTGCATACGTGCGAGCAAGAATAGCGTATGCCACCGTCTTGCTGAGCAACGTCTTATCCATCGGATTGATGGACGGAGCATAGTTGATAGCGTCTTTCAAATCCGTAATCACTTGCTGATACGCTGCTGCCTGAGTCGAGGGCTTCGGGAAATAAATAGGATAAACTTCTTCAATATTCTCCGAGGTGATATCCGGAGCTTCGGATAAGTTCAATGGGATATTTCCCCACCAACGAGCCATGTCAAAAATCATCATCGAACGGAAAATCTTGGCTTCCGCTTTCCATTGTGCGCGTTCCGCTTGGCTAAGAGCGGGATCCGGTACAAGGTCAATATTCGATATCACCGCATTCGCAGAGGCGATATCCTCCAAATAACGATCCCAGTCGCGGGCGATATCCGGATTGCTGGCATCCAAGGAGTTGGTCTCTACGGGTACAATCTCGTTACCGGTCGAACCTGCGTAAGCATTATCCGAACGGGTCTCGCAGAAGAGCAGGTAGTCAAGGTACCAGTGTTCTTGTCTATCACGCATCAAGGTGTAGAGGTTCTTATAAACAGCCTCCATCGCAGCGCGATCTTTGTACTTAATCCGCTTATCTGTCGTATCCTTAGTGGATAGATTGATCTCCGACTGATCAGAGACGGGATTGATATTTAAACTGCATGCACTCAGTCCTCCGAGCAACATGACAAAAATCAATAGTTTGTTCTTCATAATCATTAGAATTGAATGTTAATACCTAATGTGAATGTACGTGTCTGAGGATAAGTTCCGTAGTCAATACCTTGTACAGCACCGCTGTTACCATATTGGTTCACCTCCGGATCCATTCCACGATAACGTGTCAAAGTAAACAAGTTTCCTGCGGAGAAATAAGGCTGCATCTTGCTTATTCCCGCTTTCTTCATCCATTTACCCGAGAAATCGTAGGACAACGTCAAGTCTTTGAGACGTATATACGAACCATCTTCTACAAAATAATCACTCACGCGCATATCAAAACCGGCTTTGGGAATATCGGTCACCATTCCCGGACGACGCCAACGGTCTAACACCGTAGCTGCTTGGTTCTTACCATCGTACATTCCTTCCATCTCAATACGACTGGCATTGAAGATGTCATTGCCGTAACTACCTTGCAACAGGAAACTAATCGTCACGCCGTAAAAATGGAAGGCATTCGTCATACCAAAAGTGATGAGCGGATTGGGGTCACCAATATACGTACGGTCACTCGCGGTCAACTCGCCATCCCCATTGGTATCTACATAGCGAAGCTCACCCGTCTCGGGATCTACGCCATCCGTCTTATAACCATAGAAACAACCTAACGGTCTGCCCGGCGTGTTACGAACACAATACTCTGCTAACACATCCGTCACTTTGGCATCATAATAAACCTGATTGGTCTGCAACTTCATCAACGTGTTCTTGTTGTGCGAGATGTTCAAATCCGTCTCCCATTGGAAGTTCTTACGAACGAAATTACGCGTGTGAATAGTCAACTCAACACCCGTGTTCTTCATCTCACCCTCATTGCGTTGGATACTGCTTACTGCAGACGAACCGGCCGGCAAACTAACCCACATCAACATGTTACGGGTGTATTTATAATACCAGTCAAACTCAATTCCCAAACGATTACCAAACATCATCCAATCAAAACCCACATCCCCTTGCGAGGTCGTCTCCCAAGTCAAATCAGTGGAACGCAACGATGCTTGACTATACGTGGGAACGGCATTCTCTTTACCCGTCTCCCACCAGTTCTGACGATTGATATTGTAACGCTCTAAATAGGCGTAATCTCCTAAACCGGCTTGGTTACCTGTCAAACCCCAACCGCCGCGAATCTTCAGGTCATCTATCCAACGAACATCCTTCATGAACTCCTCACCCGAGATGCGCCATGCTGCACTGGCAGAGGGGAAAACACCCCAACGATGACGGGGGGCTAACTTAGACGAACCGTCCGCACGAACATTGGCGGTAATCAAATAACGGTCACCATAATTATATGACACACGCGCGAGGAAGGACATGATCGCCCACTCACTACCTGTCGTCGAAGTGCCGTAAGGATCTATCTTATTGGCAGCATTCAGTGTCTGAATGGTACCGTCAGCATAGTGACTACCATAAATGCCTGCCCACGAATAACGGGAACGTGTCCATGACGAACCCGCCATCACATCCAAGTTGTGCTTGTCAAGCTTTAACTTATAGTTGAGTACGTTATCCCATACATATACAAAATCCGTCGAACGAGTGTCCGTTCCTTCACCATATTGGTTGCGACCCCACGAGGTCTTGTCCGGATCCAAGAAAGAGGTGTAGTTAATCGCACGATAGTCACCCGTAAACGTGGTACTGAACGTGAAACTATGCTTGCCATCGTCCGAACGCTTGAACTTATCCGTATCGTAAATAGTGAACAACCCTTTGGCTGTCGCTAAGAGACGATGCGTCTTGGTCAACTGTTGCGAGAAACGCTCAATGTTCTCCAACGGAGAAGTGATATTCAAACCATAGAAATTCGTGTTGTAATGATTCGGATTATCTTTGTCCCAAATAGCCGCGTAGGTAGGCGTGTTAATCACCGACAATACCATACCTCCACGGTTGGAACCCGTACCCGTTGCCAAACCACCTTGATTGGTGTTGTAGGAATAAGAAATATTGGCACTGATGTCAAACCATTTGGTCACCTCTGCATCAATCATCGAACGTACATTGAAACGTTGGAACTTCATCGATGGAACAATACCTTTCTCGTTTTGATAACCACCCGAGAGGAAATACTTAACCTTATTCGTTCCTCCGGAGAAAGACAACTGATAGTTCTGTGTGGAACCGTTCTTATACGTCTCGTTCCACCAGTCCGTCTGATCTTTTAACCCATCGGGCAACACTATCGTACTTCCAAGATCACTAAGATACTCCTTGTATTGCTCCGTATTGAGTACATCAATCTTATTATTTACTTGTGTCCAACCACCACCGATATGCAACTCTACTTTCGTCTTATCTTTATTCACTGCCTGCGCCTTGGTCGTAATCAATACAACACCATTGGCAGCCCTACTACCATAGATAGCAGCCGACGAGGCATCTTTCATAATCTGAAGCGACTCAATATCGTTGGGGGATAAGAATCCGATATCCGTCATCGGAACTCCATCCACTACATAAAGAGGATCGTTGCTGGCGTTCATAGAAGTCGTACCGCGAACACGAATAACCATGTCCACACCCGGCTGACCATTCGGCTTAATAACCGTCACACCGGCAGCTTTACCTTGAATAGCTTCTACGGCATTGGTCATCGCTTTCTGATTCAGATCACTCACATTAACTGACGATACAGCCGTGGTGATGTCCTTACGCTTGGCAGTGCCATAACCAATAACCACCACTTCGTCCAACAACTCCGTGTTGTCTTTCAAAACAATGCTGACATCGCCTTGTGACGCGGTGGTCTCTAAGGTCTGTTTGCCAACATAACTAAAAACTAAAATGGACTGCGCATTCGCTACGTTGAGCACAAACTGCCCATCGTAATCTGTCACGGTCCCGTTTGTTGTACCACGCTCTAAAATCGTGGCTCCAATGATAGGCTCATCGTTAGCATCGCGAACTACACCGCGTACCGTCACTTGAGCCATCATGCCCATACTGCTAACGAGCAGTATTGCTCCGAAGAGAATCTTCTTGGAAAAGATGTGCTTCATACAGATTAGATTTTGTTAATACTTGTGTTATGCCAATCTCAATTGACACTGCAAAATTATAAAAAATTTCTCACACGCGCAAGGGCTTGCGCGAAAATGTAGATGGACTAAAATAGTAATGTGCTAATTATTAGGATATTATTGTTTTATAATATTGAAAAAAAGTAGATGCTATAAAGCGCTTATTTGCATCACCTGTTCGTCTAAACTTGTCGTTTTGTCTAACGCGTGTGCGCTTAGACGCGTGCGATAATTATATATGGTGCTTTGGGAGTAACATAGCAGCTCCGCTATCTTGTTACTCTGATGAATACCTAACCTATACAAAGCGTATATGCGTAATTCCGTGTTGAGCAGTTCCCCTTTTTTGAGTTGGATACGTGCGTCGGGAGAAAGCAGTTGGTTGAAATCTTCAATAAAGTGGGGATAGATATTAAGGAACGTGGCATCGAAGTGCTCGTAGAACTTAGCCATCTCCAGTTCCATGAACGCCGGGTTCTTGTTCATCTTACGCATGCGGTAGATACACTGTGAATAGACGCTCAGATATTGACAGATATATTCCTCTTTGATACGATTGGCATGGTGTAACTGCGTATTGATAAGCCCCATCTGTTTGTTCATCTTACGAAGCTTGCTTATGCTGATAGCCAGACTGATGGACAAAGCAATAAGAAGTACTAAGGCAATGGCTAACCAACGCTGCTGCTGCGCTTTCTTAAGTTCATATTTGGCACTGATGATGTTCATCAGCGGAGCTACTTGTCCCTTGCGCAAAGAACCGTTGTAGAAATTGGCATTGTTGAGCGAATATGTAATACATTTATAGGCACGGGATATGTCTCCGTGGTCATAGAGCAGTTCGGCTACCATCCAAGCCGAGCCGTTATCGGTAGTACCCGTTCTTACATCCGTAATGGCGGATTCTATCAGCCATGTTTGATAACCCTCTATATCCTGTTCTTCCCTACAATCAAGAGAACGCTGGAAGGCATACATCGCGTATGCGTGGGTGTCTTTTTGAGGAACAAAGAGTGGTCTGGCGGCGGCTTCTCCTGTATAGGTTGAGGAGCGATAATTGGTTCGGATACCGGTTACATGAATATAGTGGCGGAGGGAATCTAAGGCTTCTTGCTCTTTTATCCGATTGGATTGGCTAAAGGACGCTTGCTTGCAATAGAACGCTTGCTCGCCATAGAGGTGATACAGTGTCTCGTAATACCAGGTGCGTTCCTCGTTCGTTAACTCTTTAGGGCGGATTTGTCCTATCAACTCAATGGCATTGGCGTACTCTCCAATCGAGGTAAGCAGATAGGCACTTCGGATAACTGCCATCTTTGAATTGGAATGTGCAAGATACTTCAATGCGGAGTCGCATTGGTAGGACCAATACAAAGAGGCGAGTGCATCGGTGTCATCGGCTGCGGCTATCTGTTGCTCCCGCACTTGTTTATAGACCTCATCTCGATTCAGTTCCTGGTCATATACATGCAACAACGAGTCCACGATTGGACTAAATGCCAGTAACAAAATATAACATAAATAACTCATAATACTATTTTCGTCTATTATTTTTATCTCTCACAGATTTCACTGATTATTCTTTATTCCACAGAACTCTTCTACCTTTCGATTTTTAGTTTAGATTCTCTTTTTGATTTTTAGTTAGATTTCTCGTCCTTAGGACGAATAAAATAATAAGTGGTCGTCAACCGATTTTTGAATAGATTTTTAGTTTGGATTTTGGCGTAGGATAACGTAAG
>JAZLHD010000052.1:0-25715 GCA_045616645.1 Paludibacteraceae bacterium | reverse complement strand
AAACTCTCTATTCCGGAAGCTGCGTCGGGTGGTTTCGCCATTCGCATAGCAAGACAATAATCATCCGCCATTCCACTTAAAAAAGCGATTTTTTACCCGAAAAGTCGCTTTTTATTTGCGTATATCGAAAAAAAGTTGTAAATTTGCAGCCAGTTTTTCGAAGTGTCGAAAACAAAATGGAGAAATAACAATGGGCTAGTGTATTAAATCTCTCACAGATTCCACAGAAGATTTTTTAGTAGAGATTTTTGTATAGATTTTTATAGATTTCTTATCTCACTTTGTTCGAACGATTATTTCTGAGCGAAGCGAAATAAAAAAGAAGTCGTCCAAAAGATTTTTGCATCTACTTGCGTTAAGATTTTCTTCGCGTAGCGTAATCCTTGCAAGCAATACCAGTCGCGACGCTATTAAAATCTATCGTAAGGGACTTAGACAAAATCGGTTGAGCATATTTTTGGGGAAGCTCCTGCGGAGCAGAAATCTAACTAAAAATCTCAAAAAAAATCTAAATAAAAATATTAAGGAAAACAACGAAGGGGAGCGCCCCCGCGGCAAGGGCTGACGGAACAGCCCGACGAGCGGAGAGGCAGAGAGGCCGAAAGGTTCTGTGAGAGATAAAAAAAGTAGTTATATAGTAGTCGTTAACTAAAATTTATATCACTATGGCACAGACAATGGAAAATGCAATGGAGAGCAATGTGATTACTCTCAAAGTTTATGTACAGGACGAAATAGTAGAAAAAGACTTCCGTTTAGACGAACTCTTAGCTATCTGCACGAAAGCGTATTACGAACCCTTCGTCAATCACTCTAAAGGCGGTGCGCTCGTGTTCGTTAAAGGACAAGAGGACCCGTTCGTTACAGCTGATGACGTGACAACCAAGAAGATTATGGGTCGTTTGGCTCAGAATCCGCTCGCCAAACAACTGGCGTTGATTGCTAAAGGTTCAGCTAACCTGCACGTACTCAAAGACGCTTTCCGCGAGACAGAGAAATATATCGTGCTCAAATCCGGAGCGAAACTGCTCGTTAAAGCGGATAGGTAACACCCCATTGAGCACGAAGTTCATCCATCTGCTGCATGATAGCAATCGTCTCCTTATGAGGCATTAAGGGAGATTCGATAAGCCCCGCTTCAAGGCAACGTTTACACTCGATTATCTCGTACTCGTACCCATTGATCATGGTGGACGGTTTGTCTATGCGTTCAACGAGTTGGTAATCGCGATAGACCTCAATACATTCGGGGCAATTGACGTTATCGACACGTATATATCCTTCCGTTCCACTGATAATACCTTGTCGGTCATTGAGCGTTAATGCACCGGCTTGCAGATTAGCCATCTTTCCGTCTCGATAGGACAGAGAGATGGCTTCCATCATATCTACTTGCGTCGGACCTAAATGGCAGTTAGAGATGGTCTTGACGATGTCTGAACCAAAATACATCCTAGCAAAATTAAGTACATAGACGCCTACATCCAAGAGGGCTCCTCCACATAACTCGGGACGCAGGATGCGCTCCTTATGTTCCATGTTATAACACAGGGTCGCCGTGAGTAAACGGGGTTCGCCAATGATTCCGGATTTCAGTAACTCACCAATCTTATAGGACATAGGCATATACCGCGTCCAGATAGCTTCGGTAATAAAAAGGTTACGCCGGTGGGCATAGTCAATCAGTTCTTTGGCTTGTTGAGCATTGGCGGTAAACGCTTTCTCTACAAGAACGGCTTTGCCGTGATCCAATGCCAACCGAGCATGTGCATAGTGGTGGGAGTGGGGCGTGGCTACATACACCAGATCGACCTTCGGGTCCGCGACCATCGCCTCGTACCCTTCGTAAGCCATAGGGATATGAAACTCATGAGCAAAAGCACGCGCTTTTGCTCCATCACGCGAAGCAATAGCGTAAATATCTATGTCCGTCAAAGGAGCTACTGCTAAAGCTATTTTGCGGGCAATCCAGCCGGCACCGATAATTCCTATTTTCATTTGTGATTGGTGATTGGTGATTTCTTATTTTTTATCTCTCGCAGGATCTGTGAGAGATTATTATAGTTGTTTGAGGCGGTGGAGGGCGGTTTCGGGGAGGCGGCCATCGGGACGGGGACCGATATTAAGAAGCAGGTTGGCTCCTTTCGCATTCGTGCTATCGAGTAACGCACGTAACTCGTCCGCAGACCGATACCAGATATCACTCACCTTATATCCCCACGAGTAGTTCATTGTTTGACAAGTCTCTAACGGCAGTTCTTTACTCACGTCAGACTTCCCCGAATAGCCTCCTTTGTTCTCTCCCGGGATGTCGCGTTCAAAACACTGTATATCCTCGCCCGGGCGATTGGCATGATGGTGGTTGTTCGCTACCAAACAAGCGGGCTGCAAACGATGGATGTGATCGTATAACTGCTCTAAGTGCCAATCAAAAGCGGGTGTCTCGTCGGCGTGATCCCATTCGCCATCTAACCAGATGGCTCCGATTGGGCCATACTCGGTGAGCAGTTCGGTTAGTTGGGCTTTCATAAACGCAAAGTAATGAGCATAGTCGGCTTTAGAGGTGTCTTTGCCACAACCCGTTGCCGATTGTCCTAACGGGTAGTCCGGTCTTCCCCAATCCACCAACGAATAGTAGAGGTGCAGCCGCATCCCTTGTCGATGGCAAGCTTCGGCTAATTCTTTGAGCACATCGCGACCAAAAGGGGTCGCATCCACGATGTTATAAGACGATTGGCGCGTGTGCCACATCGAGAACCCATCGTGGTGACGACTCGTGAAACAGATATATTTAGCTCCCGCTTCCTTGAAAGAACGCACCCATTCGTCCGCATTGAATCCGGCAGGATAAAACGCTCCGGCAGCTTTGGCATATTCCGTTTGCTGAATAGAGTCCACAGACATATACCATTCGCCTTGACCAAAAACACTGTAGATTCCCCAATGCAGAAAAATACCTAATTTCATATCGCGAAACTCCGCTCGCGATTGAAGGTTCGCAGGAGAGGGTTGGTAATGAGGTTGGGCACAGAGAGAGGCAGAGAGGAAGAGAAGAATAAAAAGAGTGTGTTTCATGATTGGTGATTGGTGATAGGTGATTTGTGATTTGTGATTTGTGATTGGATGATGGATGAGATTTCGCCATCGCTGAGGTGGGTGATGAGGGTTTGTCCTTGGGTGACTTGGGTCTTGCTGGTTAACACGTGTCCATTGACCGTGGTGAGCGAATAACCCATCTTATAGATCCGCGCCGGGTCACAAGAGGTAAGCCGCTGAGCAAGCATCTCAATGGCGTGTTTGCGAATCAGCACCTGCCGTTCCTGCGTCTGACGCAGTCTGCGACGGAGGTCTTCCAATCGGTTGAGTTCTTCGGTCAAACGATCCACAAAGAAAGCCGCAACAGCGGTAGGGGTCTTGAGAGCACGATAAGCAACGAGGTCTAAGACACTCACATCGCGCGTGTGTCCGATACCCGTGATAATAGGAAGAGGGAACTGCGCACACGTAGCTGCAAGCAAATAACTATCAAAACAACTCATGTCCAGACTCGCTCCTCCGCCACGGATGATCACCACCACATCAAACTCGTCCTCTCGCTTCGCTATCGCTTGCAACGCCTTGAGGATAGACGCTTCGGCATTATCCCCTTGCATCGTGGCAGGGAAGAGTGTAGAGTGTAGAGTGTAGAGTTTAGAGTTTAGAGTAGTGGAGAGTTTAGAGTTTAGAGTTGAGAGTTGATGGATGAAGTCCTCGTAGCCGGCGGCAGTGTCGGAGGAGATGACAGCGATACGTCGAACCACCGTAGGAAGGGTGAGCGATTGTTGCATGTCAAGGATTCCTTCCTCTTGCAGTTTGCGAATCGTCTCTTGACGCTGACGCGCTAAGTCGCCAAGGGTATATTGCGGGTCAATACCTACGATGTTAAGGCTCAACCCATAGACCTCGTGCCAAGTGATTTCGACCTCTAAAAGCACCTGCATGCCCGTTTGCAGGGGTGTGCCGGTTTCTTGTTCAAAATAGGCGGAGAGAACGGCAAACATATTCGCCCAACAGTTTCCTCGCATCTTAGCGACAAACAGTCCGTCTTTGCCTTTCTCCACCAAATCGAAATACCCATGTCCATTGCGTCGGGATAGGGAGGCTATCTCGGCACGCACCCAATAGGTGTCACTGAACTCGACGGAGAGCACCTCTCCGATGAGTTCACTTAGTTGACTGAGCGAGTAGGTAGTCATGCATAGCTGCGGCGGCTTTGCGGCCGTCGGACATAGCGAGTATCACAGTAGCTCCTCCACGAACGATATCGCCACCCGCAAAGAGAATAGGCAGGGAAGACTGCATTCCTTCGTTGACGACGATCGTTCCTTTCTTCGATATCTCTAATCCGGTTACAGACGAGGGGATGAGGGGGTTAGGCGATACACCTACAGCCACAATCACGAGGTCGGCAGGGATAGTGATGGTCTTACCTTCCACTGCGATGGGACTGCGACGGCCCGACTCATCGGGTTCGCCGAGTGTCATCACTTGGAGGACCGCTTCTTGTACTCGACCGTTCTCGTCTGCGTGATACTCCAATGGGTTATGGAGGGTGAGGAACTCTATTCCTTCTTCTTTGGCGTGACGCACCTCTTCGATACGAGCCGGCATCTCTTCTTCGCTGCGGCGATAGACAATCGTTGCGTGCTCTGCACATAACCGTTTGGCGGTGCGAACGGCATCCATGGCGGTGTTTCCTCCGCCGACCACGATGACGTTCTTACCATAGAGTAAGGGTGTGTCAGAGGAGGGTGAGGATGCGTCCATGAGGTTCACACGTGTGAGGTACTCGTTGCAGGAGAGTACGCCGTTGAGGTTCTCCCCCGAGATACCCATAAACCGTGGCAGTCCGGCTCCCGAACCAACGAAGATACCGGCGAACCCTTGCTGTTGCAAGTCCTCGATGGTGAGGGTCTTACCGATGATGATATCGGTCTTAAACTCGATACCGAGTTGTTTGAGGTTCTCTATCTCTTGATCTACGATACGATTAGGCAAACGGAACTCGGGAATACCATATTTGAGTACCCCGCCAATCTCGTGTAATGCCTCAAAGACCGTGACTTGATAACCTAACTTAGCCATGTCTCCTGCAAAACTCAGACCCGAAGGGCCACTGCCGACGACCGCAACCTTGGTTGCGGTTGAGTTTAGAGTAGTTGAGAGTTTAGAGTTTAGAGTACCGGCTACATAATCCGCAACGAAGCGTTCGAGGTAACCGATGGCTACCGGTTCGTGGTTCATCTTAAGATGGATACACTGTGCCTCGCACTGTTTCTCTTGTGGGCAGACACGTCCACAGACCGCAGGTAGGGACGAGGAGGCTTTGATGATATCGGCAGCACCGAGGATATCGCCTTGTCCTAATTGGTGAATGAAAGCGGGGATATTGATGCCTACGGGACAGCCTTGGATACAGCCGGCGTTCTTACAATTAAGGCAACGCTTGGTCTCTTGCATGGCTTGTGCGAGGGTCAGTCCTTGGTTGACCTCCATGCGGAGCGATTGGACGCGAATGGTGGGGGCTACTTCGTTCATCTTCACGCGAGGAAGGGCGGCACGCTCTTTGGCGGTGAGAGGACGGATGGCTTCTTGATAAGCCTCGTAGGCGGCTGCTTCTTCGGGTTTATACGAACGCAGACGCGAGAGCATCTGATCAAAATCCACTTGATGGGCATCAAACTCAGGTCCATCTACGCACACAAACTTCGTTTGTCCTCCTACCGTCACACGGCAAGCACCGCACATGCCTGTACCATCCACCATGATGGTGTTGAGGCTTGCCTCGGTGGGGATGTTATATTTCTTCGTGGTCAATGCCACAAACTTCATCATGATAGCAGGACCGATGGTGATACACTTATCGACCTGTTCGCGAGTGACTACGGCTTCGATGCCGGCGGTGACCAGTCCTTGTTGTCCTAACGAACCATCGTCGGTCATGATGATGAGTTCGTCCGAGAAAGCTTGTAACTCCTCTTTGAGGATGATGAGTTCCGCTGTACGCGCTGCTAGGATAGTGATGACGCGGTTACCGGCTTTATGTAGGGCTTCCGCGATAGGCAGCATCGGGGCAGCCCCCACGCCTCCACAAGCGCAGATAACCGTACCATAGTTCTCTATGCGCGTAGCGCGGCCGAGGGGACCTACGATATCGTGGATGGCGTCACCTTCCTTGAGGGCAAGCAGTTTGGCGGAACTAACGCCAATGCGTTGTACGACAAGGGTGATAGTGCCTTTGGCGGTGTCAGCGGCTGAGATAGTCAGTGGCATGCGTTCGGAGTGGTCATCCACCCGAACGATAACGAAATGTCCTGCTTTACGGCTGGCTGCAATCAGCGGAGCTTCGACTTCAATCTGGGCTACGTTCTCGGAAAAGAACCGTTTGGATATAATCTTATTCATTTTTGGGGGTAGGGGAGTAGAGGGGTAGGGGAGTAGGGTTAGTTAGAAGTATTTTGTTTCAGAGCCAAGGATGGAGGTCAGTAGGTTGTTTGCTAACCGACTGGCTCCAAAACGGAAGGATTGGTTGTTAAGCCACTCTGAACCTAAGATATGTTTGACAATCGTGTAATGTTGTACGGCTTCTTGGGTGGTGGATATACCTCCCGCGGCCTTGAACCCAACCTTGATGCCGGTCTTTGTGTACCAGTCTTTGATGGCTTGGCACATCACGTAGGTCGCTTCCGGTGTGGCATTGACGGCAATCTTACCGGTAGAGGTTTTGATGAAGTCTGCCCCTGCAGCCATGGCTAAGATAGACGCTTTATAGATGTTCTCGGCGGTCTTCAACGCACCCGTTTCCAGGATTACTTTGAGGTGAGCCGGTTGGATAGCGGCTTTGATTTCTTCTATCTCGTCAAAGACTTCTTGATAGTTGCCTTCGAGGAACTTACCGATCGAGATGACGATATCTATCTCGGTTGCTCCCTCTTTGACGGTGAGAGCCGACTCGGCCACTTTCACTTCGATGAACGTTTGCGAAGCAGGAAATCCTGCGGCTACGGCAGCAATACCGACCGGTTCGGTAAGGGTTTCATGAACGGCCGATACCAAAGCCGGATAGACGCATAAAGCGGCTACGTTAGGAAGAGAAGGGTATTGTTTAGGGAAGTCGTTGACCTTGGAGGTCATTTTTACCACTTTCTCGGTTGTGTCATCGCCATTGAGGGTGGTTAAGTCGATTTGGTGTAGACATTGTTTCCACACGTCTTCGTTGTTGTTAGTGTCAAACTCCGCCTGTAAGAGGGCTGCAATGGCATTTTTTATCTCCTCGTCATTGTGTGGGCAAGGATACTGATGAAACAGTTCTTCAAATTTTGTCATAGTATAATGTGTTATGGATTAAGACGACCTAAAATAGTTTCGTTTCCTCGTACGGCTTCGCCGACTGCGACGAACATCTCGGTATTCTTTGGGAGATAGAGGTCTACACGGGAACCGAGTTTGATGAATCCCATGTGTTGGTTGCGTTGTGCTGTCTTTCCTGCTTTTGCGTAGGTAACGATGCGTCGTGCCATGGCTCCGGCTACTTGTCTTACTGCGATTTGTAGTTTAGAGGGGGTTTCGATAACCACAAGGGAACGTTCGTTTTCGGTGGAAGATTTTGGTAACCACGCCCCGCGATGCCGACCTTTCTGATGTTCAGAAACTAAGATTTGTCCCTCCACAGGATACCAATTGGCGTGGACGTTTAGGGGGGACATAAAAATACTCACTTGTAGTCGCTCGTCGTGGAAATATTCATGTTCTTGTACGGGTTCAATCACCACCACACGCCCATCGGCAGGAGCAATGATAAAATCGGGATCATCAATCTCTAAGATACGGATAGGGCTGCGGAAGAAATAGGTGACAAAGACCAATAAAGCCGCTGCGAGGATAAGGGAGATGGCAAAGATAAGGCTCCAGTAGGGAGTGTTATGCCAATAATGAACTCCTAAGAAGATGAGGACGTTCGTAACAAAAAGTAATAGAACGAGGCCGATAATAATGTTTCTGCCTTCGCGATGGATGTGAGGTTTTCTGATTTTTTTCATAGTATTACCATTGTGTAAAAGGCATTTGGGCAATCATAGTGGCTGCATCGTCAATGCCTTGTTGTATTTTCTTTTCAAACATGACTTTGAACATCATCGGAATATCCGCTTTTAAGGTCAATTTCATTCGGGTGTCTTCGGGTGCGGCTTCTTTGAGTTGAATCCAAAAATTCAAACTCAGAGGCAGGTTGTCAAACCCGAATTTGATAGTGTCGTTCTCAATACGGTCCACGATGCGAATGACGATTTTTTGACCGAGTCCGTCCACTTTTATTCTTATTTGGTCCTCTTCAATCTCTAATTCTTGCACTTTATCTTTAGGGATAAGGTCGCGTACCCGCTCTAAGTTAGAGAAGTTACTTAAGCCTTTGTATACGGCAGCTATCGGGGCCGGGATAGAAGTTATTTTACTTTCGTATTTAGATTCTGACATTTTACTTTCCATTTAGTGGGAGCACGGTGCCAATCGCGTAGGATGGCGATGTCCTCCGGTTTGTATAACTGATCTTGTTCTGCTTGGGTAATGATAGCGGAAAAATTAGTCAATGCTATCAACGGTACGCCCGCTACTGATAAGCGTTTTTGCGCAACAGGGATTTGATAATCAAAGATGGAAACGACTCCTTCCACGGTGCAACCATTATTACGGATGGCTTCAATCACGTGGGCTAAGTTTATACCTGAATTGATTTGGTTATCGATAATAATCACTTTTTGACGAGGTCTCAGTTCTCCCTCAATCTGGTTTTCCATTCCATGATCTTTGGGGATGGGGTGCACATAGACGAAAGGCAGGCCCAATTGTTCTGCTACAAGAACGCCATGGGCAATGGCAGAGGGGGCCATACCGGCAACGATGTCTATATCGGGAAAATGTTCCGCTACAAGACGGCTTAATTCTAATTTGATAAATGCGCGTGCTTTAGCAAAGCTCAAGATCTTACGGTCATCTAAGTAGATAGGACTCTTCCAGCCGTTCGACCACTTGAAAGGGTGCTCGACTTGTACGTAGAAAGCCTTCATTTGTAGCAGTTTACGCGCGGTTATGGATTCGATGTTCATATTTCTGTATTTCTAAATGCGTTTGATTGATTCGTTTTTCTAATTGGTGGATGTCTTGCATCACGCACCCTAATTGGTAGGTGTCAAGGAGGGCTTGTTGATCTCGTTCTGATAAGCGGAACGTGCGCGTGTTTTTCTCCTCTTTGAGGCGGACGGTAATGGGTTGCGTTCGATATAAATCAATAAAGCGCAAAGCCGCTATAGCCTCCTCGCCTGTTAAGGTGAAAATAGTATGCCATCCTTCTTGCTCAAAACTATGCGAGGACCCTGTAAACGTGTTGTATAGTTCACCTGCCGCCAAAGAGGCTTCGCGTGGGTGTAGGGGACGTGTACTGACGGTGTAAATCTTCACTAAGATTTGAAAATCGTCTGTTACGTAGGTCTGCACATAGTTTCGCTCGGCGTTACTGCTCGTTCGCAATCGTCGGTGAACATAATGTCCGTGGTCCTCGTATTGGTTATTTTTTTCATAACAAAAATGGTCATTTAATATCGTTTTTGCAATGAGTTGTAACGAGTCAAAGGTGGTTTGGTAATACGTTAGCGATTTCTGCTGTGCCACCCATGCCAAACTATCTTTTTCGTATTTCTGTTGCCGCCGTTGCGCTGCTTTAGAAGGTTGTTGGGAACAACTCCCTAATACAAGCAGTGTAAAAAATAGTCCTATATTTATAATAATGACCTTTTTTTCCATAGGATTTACTTTCGGTGTGCAAAGTTAATAAAAATTATTGGATTAGCCAAATCTTTCTATCTTTTTTTGAAAAAAAAATAAAAAAGTGCAGAAATATTTGCACAATCAAAAAAAAAATCGTACCTTTGCACCCTGAAATGTTTATGTTAAGCACATTACGTGGTAAAACAATAATTTATTAAAGGTTTTTAGTTATGAAAAAAATTCAATTCTTTGCGTCTGTTGTTGCTATTGCAATGCTGACGGCTTGTGGTAACACTCTTCCTCAACCGGAGGAGATTACAGTTAATCCCAGTCCCCTTAAAGTGGTTGGTAATAGGGTTAATGCCGATATTTCGGGTACGTTCCCTGTTAAGAAGTTTGAGCGTAAGGGTATTCTTACCGTTACTCCGGTATTGAAATTCGCCGGTCAAGAAGTAGTGGGTGAGACTGTGACTTACATTGGTGAGAAGGTGAAAGAGAATGGTACGATGGTTAGTTACAAGGAAGGTGGCTCGTACAGCCAGACTTGCTCGTTTGACTATGTTCCTGAGATGGCTAAGGCGGAGTTATATCTTCGTTTCACGGCTAAGGTAGGTAAGAAAGAGACTGAGGTTCCTGATTTGAAGATTGCTGATGGTGTCATTGCTACTCAAAAGATGGTTGCTGCCCAAGAGAACAAACCTGCTGTTACGGCAGACAAGTTCCAACGCATTATTCAAGAGATGCAAGAGGCTGACATTAAGTTCTTGATCCAACAATCTGCTCTTCGTAAATCGGAGACCGGTCGTAAGGAAGTGAAGGATTTGACAGCTGCTATCAATGAGGCTGACAAAAACGAGAGAAAAGCCATCAATAAACTTGAGGTTAGCGGTTATGCTTCTCCTGATGGTGGAATGGATCTTAATACGAAGTTAGCTAATGATCGTCAAGCTGCAGCTCAAAAGTTCTTAAAGAATCAAATGAAGAAGAACAAAGTGAACGCTGCCATTGAGTCTTCCGTTACGGCAGAGGACTGGGAAGGTTTCCAGAAGGCGATTGCTGAGAGTGATATTCAGGATAAGCAATTAGTTCTTCGTGTTTTGAGCATGTACACCGATCCTGAGGAGCGTGAGGCTCAAATTAAGAACTTAAGCAGTGTTTATAAGACCATTGCTGAGGAGATTTTACCTGCTTTGCGTCGTAGTCGTTTGATCTTGACCACGGACTTGATTGGTAAGTCTGATGATGAGATCTTAGCTCTTGTTAAGGAAGATCCTTCTCAACTCAATGTTGAGGAGTTGTTGTATGCTGCTACGCTCGTTGAGAATGCGGACGAGAAGATGGCTATTTACAACAAGGTTGTTGAGTTGTTCGGGGATTATCGTGCACACAATAACATTGGTTTAATTTACTTCCAACAAGGAAATTATGCTGCTGCGGATGCTGCTTATCAAAAAGCGTTGGCTATCAATGCTACCAATGCTGATGTGAACTACAATGCAGGTGTTTGCGCTATGGCTTTGAACGATTTAGACAGAGCTGAACAATATTTAGGCAAAGCCGCCGGTACTTCGGGTGATTTGAAGACGGCTATGGGTACGTTGTACACGATGAAGGGTAACTATTCTGCAGCAACTGCTGCGTACGGTAAGAGTGCTACCAATAATGCTGCTGTTCAAGAGATCTTGAATGAGGATTATGCTGCTGCTCGTCAGACCTTAGCTTCTGTTAAAGAGCCTAATGCTACTACCGCTTACTTGATGGCTGTAGTAGGTGCTCGTACCAATGATCGTGAGACGGTTTACGCTAACATGAGAGTAGCTGTTAGCCGTGACGAGGCATTGAAGGCAAAAGCAGCAAACGATATTGAGTTTGCTAAATATGCTGAGGATGCTGAGTTCCAAGAGATTGTTAAATAAGGGATAGATAGGAATGTCCGTTTTATTTCCTAAGGTAAATAAACCACGTGAGTGGGACTATCGCCCCATTTACTATGATGAAGAAAAGGAGGCGCGCAAGGAAAAACTTGCGCGTCTTCATCATGGCTCTTTTCGTGAAGAACATGAGAAGCACAAGATTGAGCAACAGCAAAAACAGAAGTCTCGTCTGCTTCTTTTTGCGGCGTTGTTGTTAGTGGTTGCTCTGTTGTATTACTTCCTAATGTGATGGATGTGGTTCGTCTCTTACCGGATGCTGTTGCTAACCAGATCGCTGCGGGCGAGGTTATTCAACGTCCAGCTTCTTGTTTGAAGGAGTTGGTGGAGAATAGTTTGGATGCAGGTGCTACGCGTATAGAGATATTGGTGTTAGACGCGGGGCGTACCCTTCTTCAAGTGATTGATAACGGACGAGGGATGTCCGATACCGATACGCGCATGGCTTTTGAGCGTCATGCGACCTCTAAGATTCGTGAGGCAAAAGATTTGTATTCATTGCAAACGATGGGGTTTAGGGGGGAGGCGTTGCCGAGTATTGCTGCGATAGCTCATGTAGAGATTACGTCTCGTAGGGAGGAAGATGAAGTGGGCACTTTCCTTGAGATTGCGGGTTCGCAGGTTGTTCGGCAAGAGCCTTGTCAATGTCCTGTAGGAACGAATATCAAAGTTAAGGACTTATTTTATAACGTGCCGGCACGGCGCAAATTCTTGAAGACCGACCAGACGGAACTGCGTAACTTATTGACGGAGTTCTATCATATTGCGTTGGTTTATCCTCATGTGCAGTTCACTTTTGCGCATAATGATGAGATATTACATTCCCTTTCTGCTGCCGGTGAAAAACAGCGTATAGAAGCCATTTTTGGTGGGAGTTCTAACCGAACTCTTTATTCTTCCCGATTTGTTGAGGTTCGTTTAGAAACGGAGTTAGTGAATATTTATGGTTTTATAGGCAAACCGGAGGAAGCGACAAAGAATGCGCAACAATATTTCTTTGTGAATGGTCGTTATATGCGTCATCCTTATTTCCATAAAGCGGTTATGACCGCTTACGCGGGGTTGTTGAGTGGAGATAATGTGCCCTCTTATTTCCTTTATTTTACGATAGCTCCGGATGCTATTGATGTGAATGTGCACCCCACGAAGACGGAGATTAAGTTTGCTGATGAGCAATTGATTTTTCAAATTCTGTTATCCGTTATTCGTGAGTCGCTTGGGAAGTTCAATATTACGCCTTCGCTTGATTTTAATCGAGAGGGGGAGGTAGAAATACCGTTGTTACCGAAAGAGGCATCTGTTTCACAGCCCACGTTGGTAGTTGATCCTAATTATAATCCATTTCATCCGAACACTACGTCTAAGGTTCCCAATCGATGGGAAAGTTTGTACACGCCATCTTCTCCCCGCGCTTCAGTTCAACAAGAACCTATTCCCGATGCTTTCTTGCCGTCTCTTTTGCCGGAGGGTTGGAAACCGTATCAGTATCAAGATAAGTATATCCTTTGTCCTTCCCCGTTGGGGTTGATGGCCATTGAACAACATCGGGCACACGTAGTTATTTTGTATGAACAGTATAAGGCCTTGTTGCAGCATCCGACGTACGCTTCCCAACAGCTTCTTTTTCCTGAGGTGATAGAGTTATCGTTAGATGAGATGTTGGTGATTGAGCCTTTGTTGGAGAACCTTAACGGATTAGGGTTTGAATTGAGTTTGTTAGGGAAAGATGCTTTTAGCATCTCGGGTGTTCCTGCTTTATTAGGGCAAGCCAATCCTATTAAGGCATTGCATGATATTATTTATAGTGTTCGCGAGTGCGGAGCAACGGTGGAAACGGGATTTATTCATCCGATTGCATTGTCTCTGGCTCAAAATACTGCTATTCCAGTAGGGCAAGCTCTTACGGAAGAAAAGATGCGCGATTTGGTAGAGAAACTGATTGCCTTACCGCATTATCGTTTAACCCCGGACGGAAAGACTGTTCTGACCATCATTGATATTAACCTATGAAATCTATTTACCTCTTTGTTTTATTAGCATGTCTTATTGCTTGTTCACCTTCTGACACGCTCACTATTTTGCATACCAATGACACCCATTCTCAAGTTTTGCCCAAAGATAATGGGGAGGGGGGTTATGCCAGACGTATGGGTTGGATTGCCAAAGAGAGAGAGCGGGACCCCAACTTGCTTCTTTTTGATGTAGGCGATTTTTCGCAAGGGACTCCGTTTTATAATTTTTTTCATGGACGTATTGAAGTAGATGCCCTCAATAGGATGGGATACGATGCGGTTACGTTAGGGAATCACGAGTTTGATAATGGTGTAGATACGTTGGCGGTTATTCTCAAGAAGGCTCATTTTAAGGTGGTGTGTGCTAACTATGATGTGCATGATACTCCTTTGGAGGGGATTATTAAACCTTATACTTTATTTTGGAGAAATGGGATATTAGTGGGTGTTTTTGGTATAGGTTGTTCTCCCGAGGGGTTGATTGATAAAAAACGGTTTGGTTCTTTGCGTTATCTTGAGCCATATCCGTGTGCACAGAAGGTTGCTGATCTTCTTAAAAACAGATGGCATTGTGATATAGTGGTTTGTTTAAGTCACATGGGAACGTATCCTCCTGCAGTGGGAGATTGTAGTGATATAGAGATGGCACAACAGACGCGTAACATTGATATTATCATTGGTGGGCACACTCATTATGTATATCAAGACCTTCAAGTCAACAACGCCGATGGGCAGCCCGTTACGTTGGTACAATCGGGTAGATCGGGTGCTCAAATAGGAAAGATTGTAGTAAAAAAGGGCAGAAATTAAGTAAATATACAAAAAAATTTGTATATTCCAAAAAAAAGTTGTATCTTTGCAGCGAAAATGGGAAGTGTCCTATTTTTTGGTAGGGAAAAGAGGTAGAAAAAACTATTGTTAAACTATTTATAAAATTCAACAATTATGACAGAGATTGAATCGAAAGTTAAAGCTATTATTGTGGACAAATTGGGCGTAGATGCATCTCAAGTTACTAATGATGCAAGTTTCTCAGCAGATTTGAATGCAGACTCCTTGGATACGGTAGAGTTGATTATGGAGTTTGAGAAAGAATTTAATATCACCATTCCTGACGAGGATACGCAAAAGATTGTTACGGTAGGTGATGTTCTTGCTTACATTGAGAAAGCTGTAGGATAAGTTCGTTGTCTTATCTATTTGGATGCGAGTTTACGGAAAATCTGTAAACTCGTGCTTTTGTAACCGCGCGCGAGCGCGCATAGACGCTCGCATATAAATATATTATGGATACTAAACGTGTAGTTATTACGGGTTTGGGTGCTCTAACGCCTCTAGGTAATGATGTGGCATCTACTTGGTGTGCGATGCTTGAAGGGAAGAGTGGTTCAGCCCCTATCACTGCTTTTGATAGCAGTAAGTTTAAAACGCACTTTGCTTGTGAAGTTAAGGGATGGGATCCTACGTCCATTATGGATGTGAAAGAACTTCGTAAGTTAGATCGTTATCATCAGCTCTCTGTTGGATCTACGAAAGAGGCAATAGAGGATGCGCAGATTGATGTAGAAAAGATGGATAGTACTCGAATCGGAGTTATTTGGGGAAGTGGTATGGGAGGACTTATCAATTTGGAACAAGGTTTTGGTGAGTTTATCACATCTGATCAGGTGCCTCATTTCAGTCCGTTCTATATACCCAAAGCGTTGGTATCGATGGGCGCGGGTTGGATATCGCTCGTTTATGGTCTTAAGGGTCCCAGTTTCACGGTTACGACCGCTTGTTCTTCTTCTTCTCATGCTATTGCAGAGGCGTTTGACTATATTCGTTTGGGTAAAGCGGATATCATTGTTACGGGGGGTGCAGATGCGGATGTGACCATCTCCGGTATAGGTGGATTTAATGCGTTGCATGCTATCTCTACGCGCAACGATTCGCCGGCTACTGCTTCGCGTCCTTTCTCAAAATCGCGTGATGGGTTTGTGTTAGGAGAAGGTTCGGTAACCCTTGTGTTAGAAGAATACGAACACGCTTTGGCTCGTGGGGCTAAGATTTATGGTGAGATTGTGGGTGCTGCTATTAACTCGGATGCTTATCACATGACCGCACCTAATCCCGAAGGAGAGGGGGCTGCACGAGTGATGGCTCTTGCTTTACAAGATGCGCACTTACAACCGAAAGACGTTGATTATATTAACACTCATGGTACCTCCACGGCGTTGGGTGATATTGCAGAACTCAAAGCGATTAAAGAAGTGTTTGGAGAGCATATCTATGAGATGAATTTGGATTCCACAAAATCAATGACGGGTCACATGATTGGTGCTGCGGGTGCTGTAGAAGCGATGGCTTGTATATTAGCGCTTAAGAATGGGATGATTCCGCCAACCATCAATCATGATCCGGAGGATGTGGATGAGAATATCGATTATCGTATTAACTTTACTTTCGATAAGGCTCAGAAACGAGATATTAGTTATGCTATCTCGAATACTTTCGGTTTTGGTGGGCATAATGCTTGTTTGGTTTTCAAAAAATTTGAACAATAATGAATATAGCTATCGTAGGTGCTTCCGGTGCGGTTGGACAAGAGCTGCTGAGCGTTTTGCAGGAACGTCATTTCCCTGTGTCGTCGCTTCGTTTGTTTGGTTCTGAGCGTAGTGCAGGACGCACGTATCGTTTTGGTAATCAAGATATTGTGGTGGAGCAACTGCAACATGGGGATCAGTTTAGGGGTATCGATATCGCTTTTGTTTCTGCCGGAGGGGCGGTGAGCAAGGAGTATGCCGCGGACATCACGCGTCATGGGGCGTTGATGATAGATAACTCTTCTTGTTATCGTATGGATGAGGATGTGCCTCTGGTGATTCCCGAGATCAATGGGAAAGATGCTTTAAACCATCCTCGAAATATCATTGCTGTACCGAACTGTAGTACGATAGTGATGCTAATGCCTTTGGCTGCTATTGAGCGTTTGTCGCATATCAAGCGTATCCACGTGGCGACCTATCAAGCCGCGAGTGGAGCCGGTGCTCAAGCCATGGCAGAACTGCAAGAGCAATATACGCAGATCGTTCGCGGGGAGGAGCCTACGGTGAAGAAATTCGCTTATCAGTTGGCTTATAATTTGATTCCTCACATTGATGTGTTTATGGATAATGATTATACGCGAGAGGAGATGAAGATGCACAATGAGACGCGTAAGATCCTGCATTCGGATGTTCAGGTCAGTGCGACTTGTGTGCGTGTTCCTTCTTTGCGTTGTCACTCAGAAGCGGTTTGGATAGAGACCGAAGAGCCTTTAGATGTAGCCGAGGTTAAACAAGCGATAAGCAACATGCAAGGGTGTACCTTGATGGACGATCCGGCAACGAAGACCTATCCCATGCCTCTTTTTCTTAGTGGTAAGGATGATGTTTTTGTGGGACGTATTCGGCAGGATTATTCTCACCCGAATGGACTAACTTTGTGGACGGTCAGTGACCAGATTCGCAAAGGGGCGGCCCTTGATGCCGTACAAATAGCAGAGCTATTTATTAGTTGAGAGTTTAGAGTTTAGAGAAGCCGTCTAGTTTAATAGTTTAGAGTTGAAAGAGGAAAGAAATATAGAGATTATGGCACCCGCCAAAAATGATATAGAAATAATGGCACCCGCCAAAAATGATATAGAAATAATGGCACCCGCCAAAAATGATATAGAAATAATGGCACCCGTAGGGTGCTGGGAGAGTTTGGCTGCTGCCATTGAAGCGGGAGCGACGAGTGTGTATTTTGGGGTGGAGTACCTTAATATGCGTGCTCGTTCGTCGGCAAATTTCACTTTACAGGATTTGCATCAGATTGTTTCTATTTGTCAGCAAGCGGGTGTGAAGACCTATCTCACACTCAATACGGTGATGTATCCCGAAGATTTGCCGTTGATGCGCACGATTGTGGATCATGCCAAACAAGCGGGATTAGATGCTATTATTGCCAGTGATATAGCGGTTTTACAATATGCCAATCAGGTAGGGGTAGAAGTGCATATAAGTACGCAGCTCAATGTGTCTAATACAGAGGCGTTGCGTTTCTATGCTCAGTATGCAGATGTAGTGGTATTGGCTCGGGAACTGAATATTGAGCAGGTAGCGTCTATCTATCAAGATATTGTGCAACAACAGATAGTGGGACCTCATGGTCAACTGATTCGCATTGAGATGTTCTGTCATGGTGCCCTCTGTATGGCGGTGAGTGGGAAGTGTTATCTCAGTCTTAATAACTTAGGGGCAAGTGCAAACAGGGGTGCTTGCATGCAAGTTTGCCGTAGGGGGTATATTGTTAAAGATAAGCAATCCGATTTGGAACTGGAGGTGGATAATCAATATATTATGTCCCCCAAAGACCTCAAGACGATTCATTTTCTCAATAAGTTGTTAGATGCCGGTGTTCGGGTGTTGAAGATTGAGGGGCGAGCCAGGGGGCCGGAATATGTGAAGGCTGTTGTTTCGTGTTATCGTGAAGCGGTTCAGGCGTGGCAGCAGGGTGAGTATGCTTTGCCGACGATAGATGTTAAGATAGAGGATTGGAACACTCGTTTGGCAAGAGTTTTTAATCGTGGTTTTTGGGATGGTTATTATTTAGGACAACGTTTAGGTGAATGGACACACGAGTATGGTTCTCGTGCCACACATAAGAAAGAGTATGTAGGCAAATGCACCAATTTCTTTAAGAACCTTAGTGTGGCGGAGTTTTTTGTTGAGGCTGTGGATCATGTGTCTGAGGGTGATGAGTTGCTTGTGACGGGAGAGACGACGGGTGCATACGAACTGGTGGCGCATGCGATGCGCAATAGTAAGGAAGAAGAGAAGACAACGATTCAACAAGGGGCTTATTTCTCCATCAAGGTGGATAAGTTAATCCATCGTGGAGATAAATTGTATATATTACGCAAACAATGACGTTTACTCAACTTATATTGTCTCCTTTTACGGCTCAATGGCCTCTTTGGGTCATGGTGTTTTTGATGGTGGTGTTTGTGTGCGCTAATGTGATGAGACCTAAGATTCTCCGCGCAGCATGGCAGATATCCTTCTCTTCAACGAATAGGGTATATAATGATACGTCCATTATGTGGAGTAATTCCATTGACATGCGGCTTTTTTGCATTGTTGTTTTTGGGTTATCTCTTCAGTTATTGACGTATGCAGAAGGTCCTTTCCGTTTCACACGATTTTTACTCATTTTGGTGTGTGTGGAAGCTTGGGTTTGGTTAAGGCGCGGGATACAGAAAGGGATGGAGACCTTGTTTAAACTTAAGAATAAAGGTTTTCCTATGAGTTTCTTTCTAGGGTTGGCTCTTATCATTTGCTCACTATTATATGTGGTTGATTTGATTTATATCTTATGGGGTTGGTCTATTGTTTTGTTTAGTGTGGGAGGTATAGTATTGTTGCTATGGTTAGGAGTAATAGGAGTTAAACTATTTCGTTTTTTTGTCCGTGATTGGAAATCCTTTCTCGTCTTTTTGACCTATTGGGTTGTTGTAGAAGCGGGTTCCTTGTTCGGTTTATATGAATTAATAATGGTATTATGATAAAAAAGATTCTTGTGTCACAACCTCGCCCGCAGAGCGATCGTAATCCCTATGTGGATTTGGAAAAACAGTACGGAGTACAATGCGATTTCTATCAACTCATTTCTATTGAAGGGCTGAATGCCCATGAGTTTAGACAACAGCGCATCAATCCTCTAGACTATACGGCTATTCTATTTAACTCTCGAATGGCTATAGACCATTTCTTCCGCCTTTGCGAAGAGATGCGACTTGCCATCCCCGACACGATGCATTATTATTGTATCTCGGAAGCGGTGGGCAATTATTTGCAGAAGTATATTCAATATCGGAAACGCAAAGTCTTCTTTAGTGAGAATAATCGCTTTGAGGATTTGCTTCCTGCTATGAATAGGCGCCCACAAGAGAAATATCTTATGGTTTTATCGGATGTTCACAATACGGATGTTATTAATATGTTTGCGGAACATAAGATCACCATTCAACCGGCGATTATGTATCGTACTATCCCTGCGACATGGCCTAAAGATAAGCCCTTTGATTATGATATGGTGGTGCTTTTTACCCCTATGGGAGTAGCGGCTATTCAAAAGAACTTCCCCAAACTCAATCCGGACCAATGTCATTTTGCTTGCTTTGGTGCAAATACACAACAGGCTTTGGTTAATGCGGGATATAAGGCAGAGATTGTTGCTCCAACTCCTCAATGTCCATCTATACCGATTGCTATTGCTAACTATTTAGAGGAGAATGCCTAACTTTCCTAAAATAGAAAAATTATGTTCCTCAATGGCGATCCAAAACCTACGGGAGACAGGGTATCGTTATACTGCATGGCCTCTTCGTGTGCTGTACCATTCGGCAGAAACACAACAACACCAAGTGCTACTATGGGCTCCGAAAGCTTTGTTCAAACATGCGGTGGATAGGAACTTGTTACGACGTCGAATGAGGGAAGCTTATAGGTTACATAAGGACCTCTTGCCGGAACAACCGATTTACCATTTGGCCATCTATTATATGGATAAGAATATTCAGTCATCCTCTACGATTGAGCAGGCGATGATTAAACTATTGAATCACATTGACCAACATTAAAACCATAGTGCGCAAGATCTTTCTCGTTCCGGTATATTTTTACCGCTACTGCATCTCGCCTTTTACTCCGCCGTCGTGTCGCTATACCCCTACTTGTAGCCAATATATGGTGGAAGCCGTAATAAAATATGGGATTTTCAAAGGTGGATGGCTTGGTATAAAACGTATTTTGCGATGCAATCCTTGGGGCGGAAGTGGCTATGACCCCGTTCCTTAAATAACTGAATCAACTATGCGAATCGATATTATAACTGCTTGCCCGGAGTTGTTGGAGTCGCCTCTCAATCACTCTATCATTCAACGAGCCAAAGATAAAGGGCTCGTGGAGATTTATGTGCATAACTTGCGCGACTATACGACCAATAAACATCGTAAGGTTGATGATTATGCCTTTGGCTTTGGTGCAGGGATGGTGCTTCAGATTGAACCTATCGACCGCTGTATCCGTGCGCTCACTGCCGAACGCGATTATGACGAGATTATCTTTACCGCACCCGATGGCGAACGCTTCAACCAGAAAGAGGCGAATAATCTGTCTCTTAAGCAAAACATTATTATCCTTTGTGGGCATTACAAAGGAGTGGATCAACGTGTACGCGACCATCTTATTACGAAAGAATATACCATTGGCGATTATGTTCTGACCGGTGGAGAGATGCCGGCAGCCATCATCACGGATGCTGTTGTTCGCTTATTGCCCGGAGCATTAGGTGATGTAGAATCCGCCCTTAATGACTCTTTCCAAGATGGTCTGCTTGAAGCGGGAGTTTATACTCGTCCTGCCGAATATAAAGGATGGAAAGTGCCCGATATCCTTATCTCGGGGCACCAGGCTAAGATAGAGGATTGGCTCTATGAACAATCGTTGGAGCACACCAAAGAACGCCGTCCCGATTTACTCGAAACGAACACTTAAAATGACTAATATGATGAAACGTTTATTTATTTTCCTATGCGTTGTTGCTTGCGCTCTTTCTCTTAGGGCAATCAACCTCCCCTCAAACGAAGGGTTGTTAACTAAGCCCACAGCGGAACCGAGTGGGACCTTACCTGTTTTGTATATTAATACCAAGAACAACCAACCTATTGAGTCCAAAGAGACCTATCTCAAAGCTTACTATTGGCTTGATAATCTTGGTATTGAAGAGTATAAGTCTATCGCTTCAAAAGAAAAACCCGATACCATGCAAATCAAAGGGCGTGGAAACTATACATGGAAGGACTTTGATAAGAAACCCTATCGTATTAAACTTGATAACAAGACGGCTCTCATGGGACTTAAAAAATCCAAACACTTTGCGCTTCTTGCCCATGCGGACGATAACTTCGGGTTCCTTAAGAACCCAAGCGGTTTCTGGTTTAGTGAACAACTCCAATTAGCGTGGACGCCTAAACACGAAGCCGTGGAACTGGTGCTCAATGGACAATATTGGGGTTTGTATTTCTTAACCGAAGTCATCCGCGTAGATAAAGACCGCGTGAACATCGTGGAGCAGCCCGACCAATGTACTAACGCCGACTCCATCACCGGTGGTTGGCTTATGGAGATAGATAACTATTGGGAAGACGAACCGCTGCAAGTACATAAGACGGAGGGTAATGGCTCTCAAATATGGGCTACTTTACATACGCCTGAAGAGACCTCTTCGAAACAATGGGAGTATATCAATAACGCCATCGTGGCTCTGGATGCTGCCATTTATGGCACCGATCAACAGTTTGCCGATAAAGTGGATATCGAGTCTGCCGCGCGTTTCTATATCGTGCAAGAGTTGATGGGTAACCGTGAGAGTTATCATGGGTCGTGTTATTTCTATAAGGATATGGGTGCCGATGCTAAGTGGTATTGGGGACCTGTGTGGGACTTTGGTAACTCTCTTTATGGCATGGGGCAGACGTTTATTTATGAAGAATTTCCCTTTGCACCTCAGAACTTCGTGGGACAGATGAACGCCCATGATAATTTCCATCAAGCCGTTGTTAATGCTTGGCAGCACTTCCTCTATTACGATTATGCCAACTTTACCGCGTATCTCACTGATTATGCCCAACATATAGCTGCTGCGGCAGCCAATGATGCCGTGCGTTGGCCTTCGTACGGGAACAAAAACGTGACCCAGCGTTGTCAAGATGTGGTCAATCGTATCAACGATCGTGTTAAATGGCTAAAGACGAAATGGGGGAATGGCAAACCTGATCCCGATACCTCCATAAAAGAAATGACACAAGGTTCACCCTCGTGTCATCGCAAAGTGTTGGAAAATAACCAACTTCTTATTCGTGTGAACGACCGCGTTTACACAATGCAAGGAACTCGCGTGGAATAGGACTCGTAAACCGAACCACATTCTCCGTTACCGGATGTACAAAGGCTAACTGTGTAGCGTGCAATGCTAACCTATCCATAGGCGATTGTTCATTGCCATGACCATATTTGCGGTCTCCTACTACCGGATGACCGATAGAAGTCATGTGTACGCGAATCTGATTGGTGCGACCTGTCTCTAATTGCAGTTCGACCATGCTATATCCTTTCGAGCCTTCAGGAACGACGGAGGATAGGACCTTGTAGTGCGTTACTGCTTTTTTACCCCCATCATCTACGGGTGAGGAATAAACCATGGCATGTTGTTCGTCTTCCGTGAACCAGGTGGTGATAGTGTCTTCTTTCTTTTCGGGTACACCTTCTATAATAGATACGTACGTGCGTGCGCGTACGAGGTCGGTCCAATAAGTACGCATGTATTCTTGCAACTCCTTACTCTTGGCAAAAACCAGTAACCCACTCGTCTCGCGATCCAAACGATGTACCACAAACACGCCTCCTTTCGGGTCTTGATGACGGATATACGTTTTTAAGATGCCTAAGGCGGTTGTTTCGGAAGATACTTTGGTCACGGGTGCGGTCAGCAGTCCGACTTTCTTTTCAACGACGATGAGGTCGCTATCTTCGTACACGATGCGTAATTTAGGATGGCGTAACTCGTTATTCCCTTTGGTGGCGACAATTATCACTTCGTCACCCGCTTGAAGGGGTTTATCATGACGAGTGTGGATACTACCATTCACTCGAACGACACGCCTACTCAATAACCCCTTGGCGGAGGTGCGTGTGAGACTCATCTTTTCCATTAGGAAGGGCAGTAGTTCTCCGGCTACTTGCACTTTGAAGGTAGTATTGTTTTTCTTTTTCTTATACATGACGCGGTGTGATTGCAACCCAAGCCCGAAGGGCAGAGGCGTTAACGATAATAAACACAATATTCAAAATAACGAGGTAGTAGTTAGGTTCGGGAAGTAAGGCATAGAACGCTACCCCCACTACTCCGTATAACGTCCACCATATCCAGGCATCCGTTTTCTTATAAATCAACCAGTAATTGGCTTCGGTGGAAGTGCAGATCAGCCCTGCCCCTAAGAGTTTGAGAACCACATGTTCGTCCCAACCATCATGATAGATAGATAGTGTGTTGAGCACATAATCGCCGCCGATAATCAATGCTGCTACCAAAAGCGAAGCAACCAATTGGGTGCTGTTCAACCACTCCGGTTTCAACGGACTGACGGCTCGCTGCTTTGTTCCTTTGTTTCCGGTCTTCCACACCACAATAGAGCGAACGAGGAAGGGGATAAAGACGCCGAAATACAGCACCACTAAATCCCATTGGTGGTTCATGATAAACTGAATACCTAATAAGGCGGACATCGCGATTCCGCCATAAAACCCAAGGTAGTTATTGGGGTTCTTGACGGTCAGCACATAACCCACGCCGATAATACTGGCAGCAAACCCAACGCAAAACGGGGCACTGCTCCAAATCATCAGATCAATACCCAACCAATGCTCTATGCCGCAGAGAGCCAAGGTTAATGCCGCAAAGATTGCTAACGAGATCAGAAGGTTCTTACCAAACTCTTTGTATAGTTCCATAAGGTGAATTGTTTTGTTAAAAAGAAAGGCAGGTCATTGGCCTGCCTCCTTTTTTACTTTTTGTAGCGATTGCCGTAGCGCGACATGAACTTATCAACACGACCGGCGGGATCGACCAATTTCGACTTACCCGTATAGAAGGGGTGAGAGGTGTTGGAGATTTCCAACTTAATCAGAGGATAACTAACGCCATCAATCTCAATACTATCCTTCGTAGCAGCAGTGGAGCGGCTGAAGAACTGAGTACCGTCTGACATATCTTTGAAAACTACTACGCGGTAGTTCTCCGGATGAATTTCTTTTTGCATAATCAATCCTTTCTTTACAGCAGCTTATTCAGCTACAACGTTTAACTTAATTTCAGCTTTAACTTCGCGGTGCAGACGAGCAACAGCAACGTGCTCACCTAACTCCTTAACAGCCTCGATGGTGATGATTTTCTTGTCAATATCAAAACCGGCAGCTTTCAAAGCTTCGGCTACTTGAGCAGTGGTGATAGTACCAAAGATCTTACCATCTTCGTTGGCTTTAGCAGCAACGGTGATGGTGGTCATAGCCAACTTGTTAGCTGTGTTTTGAGCCTCATCTAACAATTGAGCCATCTTCTTGGCTTGTTGTTTCATGTTCTCAGCGAGTTGCTTTTTATTGCTCTCGTTGGCGATAATAGCATACTTGTTAGGAATAAGATAGTTACGTCCATAACCGTCTTTAACCTTAACGATATCGTTTTTGTAACCTAAGTTGGCTACGTCTTGAATCAATATAATTTCCATAATTCTAAATTTCTAAATTAATAAATTCATACATTACTTCATCATATCGGTTACGTAAGGCAGTAATGCCAAATGACGAGCTTTCTTAACTGCTTGAGCTACCTTGCGCTGGTATTTTAAGGAAGTACCGGTGATGCGACGAGGTAAGATCTTACCTTGCTCATTGAGGAACTTCTTTAAGAACTCAGGATCCTTGTAGTCAATGTAACGAATGCCGGCTTTCAAGAAACGGCAATACTTTTTCTTCTTTTGTTCGTTCTGCTGCGGAGTCAGATAACGAATCTCTTCATTCTCTTGTGCCATGATTAAGCCTCCTCTTTTTTAAAGTTGTTACGACGTTTCTCAGCATACTCAAAAGCATACTTGTCAAGACGAGTCGTCAAGAAACGAATGATTCGTTCGTCACGACGGAATTCTGTCTCGAGCGTTGCTACCATCTCGGGCTCTGCATCAAATTGAAGCAAGCAGTAAAAACCCGTGGTCTTAGCTTGGATGGGGTAAGCTAATTTCTTTAACCCCCACTCTTCACGATTAAGAATGGCACCACCATTCTCCGTGAGAAGGTTCTCGAACTTGTCTACCGTTTCCTTTGTCTGTGGCTCAGACAAAACGGGGGTAAGAACG
>JAZLHD010000051.1:0-37941 GCA_045616645.1 Paludibacteraceae bacterium | reverse complement strand
AGATACTGTCGTGCTGGATACGATTCCTAACGTAAAGATTGACACGGTCGCATACACGATTACGAACTACGATTCTATCTATCGCTATGAGCTGAAGGTATGGCCCGATGTGGAGATTAAACCTGTGGTAAAGGATACGATCCTTGTAGATAGCCTACCGTATAAATGGAAGGTATATGATGATTTCACCATTGACACCATCATGACTGCCGGTCTCCATTATGATACGGTTCGGAATATCCGCGAGTGCGATAGTATCATCTATACCCTCGATTTGAAGATTATCGCTCACGACACCACTTATGCTCCTGTCGTAAGAGAGAACAAATGCGATGGCGATCCTTATTCCACTCGTCTGCGCCCGTCCATCACCTTGATTGGACATACGGATGCGGTTTATGACACGATCTTCCGCGACACCGTGAAAGGTTGCATGATTACTCCGCTTTATATGACAGACTCTGTTTATGAGTACGTCATCTCCGTTTGGCCGAAGACCAAGTATCCGGAAGCATTCAAGGATACCATCGATGATGACAAGTGGCCGTACATTTGGAACGTTTATGTGAAAGATGACGGAGATACGGTCAAAGAGATAATCCCCGAAGGGGCACATTATTTCCACCATCGTAAGAACATTCTCGATTGCGATAGTATCGTTTACGAACTCCAATTAACTGTTCGTACCGTTGAGCGTCGCGAGGCTGCGTTGATAGAAGACTACGTCTGCAAAGGCACCGAGTATCATGGTCGTCTGACGAATCACGTCATCAACGATCTGACCAAATGGCAAGACTCGCTGCGCATTTGGGACAACGACCTCTTGCTGGCTATCGACTCGATCTATACCTATTCGATCGATACGCTGCCCACGAAGATTCCGGACAGTGAGATTAGCCAAATCAAGGCCTTCTGCGATTATCCGGTGGATTATAGCTACGCTTGGCTCAATGTGGCTGAGTTCGTAAATCCGTCCTTCATCTTCGCTCAAATCACGGATACGATCTGGGAAGTAGAGACCAAAGCCGGTTGGAAACCCGCTGCTACTACTATCCTCACAAGCGATGATAAATCCGTTCGCGTTCGCGTAACCGTAGTGACTGAGTGCGAGACCACCGTTTCGACCTCTCAACTTTACGAGGTGAAGATGGCTACCGCTGACGATAAGCCCGAACTCACTATCCCTGCTTCGCAGAAGTATGGCAGTCGTATCATCATGATCGACAAGAATGCTACCGAAGCATTAGGATGGACGATTCCGGAGACGGACGTTACTTGGTACCAAGTAGTTGACGAACCTGATGATCGTGGCTACGACTCCGATCCTGCAACATGGAACGACCGGAAAGTGAAGGAAAGTATGTATTATTACACCCTCACCGATGGTGCTCCTCTCGTAGGTCAGTTCTACGCAACGATTACAGGCGCAATGAAACCGGGTATGACTTGCGGTGTTGAACTGCGCACACCGGTTCTCGTTTGCAACCAATCGACAGCCACTGCTCCGGTATTGGCTCCGACAATGGTAGGTCCGAACGATCCTATGACCCTCA
The DNA here is from genome assembly GCA_045616645.1 of Paludibacteraceae bacterium. GTDB lineage: Bacteria > Bacteroidota > Bacteroidia > Bacteroidales > Paludibacteraceae > Colicola. The sequence goes on along the minus strand of JAZLHD010000051.1, from coordinate 36,388 downwards.
GCGGTCTCGATGCAACGAAGACCTATTCTGTCCGCGTTATCGGCATGGATGGCAGTTTCGTCAACACCTTCACAGTGAATGCTAATGAGGCTGTTGAACTCAAAGCTGCTTCCGTTCAAGGAATGTATATCGTCAACGTTCAAGCTGCGAACGAAAATGTATCACTTAAGTATATCGTTAAATAATGGAGGACACAAAAATGAAAAACAGTAAATTTGTTTTAATAGCAGTATTGCTTATTTGTGCTTCTTCATTGTTTGCACAAGATTTACATCGCGGTGATACCGTTCGTATTCTTCCGCCGACGGATAAACATTATATGACTACTGAAAGAATGTCTAATTGGGTTTATAGCGTGAACCACGTTATTCAACAAGTTGGTGGTCGCCGATTCCCTAATGGTGTGCTGATCCAAGGCATTTATTCTTGGGTTAAACCCGAGTTCATCCGTGTGGTTAGTCCTTATATCGAAAAGGATGAGAACCTCATTAAGATGAGTGCTGAGGAAAGAGCTGCATATAATGCTAAACAATTTGAAGAACTCCGCATACAAGACTCTCTTGCTCGCGTTCGCGCTCAACAAGAAGCTCTGAACTATGCCGAACTTCAACGCAAAGAGGATAGCATCGCTGCAGCTAAGAAAGCCGAAGAACAAAGACGCCTTGCTTACGAAGACTCGCTTGCACGCGCCATCCAAGACTCATTAAATGAGTTGATGGCTCCTAAGCAAATCGACCGCTTCACTATCGGTGTTCGCGGAGGTGCTGCATCAATGATGCAAAACTTAGGCGAAGTAGGTAAAGGTAAAGTCGGTTTTGACGTAGCATTAGACCTGCAATATGCTCACTATTGGCCTACCAAGAAAGAGCATAAAGTAGGTTTGCTCGTTGGCGCCAGCGCTGCTTTTGCTCGTAATAATGTCAAGGGTCCTGTCATGTCGAACTTCCGCCTGTCTACCATTGATGGTGATATCGATTATCACATTACAGGAGACGTGGAGAATCTCACTATGAATGAGGTTCAAGTGGAGGTTCCTGTTATGTTCTCGATGGTAACCAAAGGTGGTTTCTTCCTCAATGCCGGTCCCAAACTGATGGTTCCTGTTTATAGCTTCTATAAACAAAACCTCGGTAAGGCAGACATCGCTGCCACTTGGGTCAAAGAGGGTGTAACCGCAATCAACGAAACCGTGACAGGTGTCTTTCCCACTGACCAAGCACTAACGAAAGGTAAATGGCATAATGCCGCTATCCATCTGATGCTTGCCGGTGAACTCGGTTATGAGTTCAAACTCAAGAACAACGATTCCTTCGGTCTCGGCGTTTATGGCGGTTATAGCGTTTATAACAACTATGACAACCATGGCGATTTACAACCTTCCCACTTGCAGATCACTGCTCCGACTGCCACTTCGTGCGCTGTCGTGAATGTGAAATGCGCTTCGGATGTGTTCATGAACCGCATGGGTTATTGGGATGCCGGCCTGAAATTGGCTTACCACTTCAATTGGTATCATAAACCCCATAAGAAGTAAATAACAGTAGATACGAAAAAAGCCGCCTCGAATGAAATGAGACGGCTTTTTTTGGTAAAATAGCAAAAAATGGCAAAAATATTTGCATATATCAAATAAAAGTAGTACCTTTGCAGCCGAATGTTGCAAGGATTTATGAAAATGGAGCAGTTACAAATCCTACATAGTGAGTGTTTTGCTGACTACCAAGCGCAGCAGCCAATTACGATTGAGAAGCGCGTCAAGAGACTTGCTTCTAAACTATTCACACCCCAAAATTTCAAGTTTTACATGCTTAGTTCGTCTTGTAATTCCAGCCTTATCGAGGGTTCTTCGATGACTGAAGACGATTATATGAAACTTAAGGAAGCGAAGATTATCAGCCGCGATGTGCAGGAGATAGATGACATGATTTCTGCTTATGAATTTGCAGCGAAGAACGTTATCAATATAGCCTCATTTCTTGCAGCCCATAAACTCCTTTCTAATAGCTCAGGTATTGCAGACAGATATAAAGGTGCATTTCGCGATATGCCCGTAGGCGTGTTTGGTGATGGTGTGAAAGTCTATACAGGTGCTGATCCAAGTATCGTTGCGGACGAAATGGAGAAACTCATGCATGATATTGATGTGCTTGTAAAGGCCGATTTGTCGTACGACGAGATTTTCTATTATGCGAGCATGATTCATCTTGTTTGCGTAAGTATTCACCCGTTTGCCGATGGTAACGGACGTGCTTCCCGTTTATTGGAAAAATGGTTCTTGGCGCAGAAACTCGGTTCTGTGGCATGGGCAATCCAGTCCGAGAAACTATATTTTAAGCGCAAAAAATCGTATTACGAGAACTTGCATTTTCGTGATAACTACCAATCCATCGACTACACACAAAGTGTTCCCTTCCTTTGTATGTTACCGATGGCATTAAATCTAAAATAAGAAAATTTGCAAAAAAATTTGCACATATCAAAAAAAAGTTGTACCTTTGCAGCGATTTTGGGGAGTAGCCCCATAAAGGCGATCTTTAAAATAGTAAATGCAGCAAAGTCGTTATCCTTGGATACGGCTTAGTTGTTATCGTTTAACTTTTAATTTTTTTCTATTATGTATTTGACATCAGAGAAAAAAGAAGAGCTCTTTGCTAAGTATGGTAAGGACGCTAAGAACACCGGTTCGGCTGAGAGCCAGATTGCTCTCTTCACCTTCCGTATCAATCACCTCACTGAGCACTTAAAGTCTAACCGCAAGGACTTCGGTTCCGAGCGTGCATTGACCACCTTAGTAGGTAAGCGTCGTCGTTTGCTGGATTATTTGAAAGCAAAAGACATCGAGCGTTATCGTGCTATCATCAAAGAGTTGAACATCCGTAAGTAACTTACGCTTATTCACAAATCAAGAAGCCGCCCCCAAAAGGACGGCTTCTGTTATATTTGCAGTATATTAAAAATAAATTTTGCAAAAGTGTTGTCTATGGACAACAGATTTTATATAAAAATGTTGTCTACGCACAACAATTTTCGACTGCAAAGGTACTACTTTTTTTTGATATGTGCAAATAAAAAATGCACTTTTCTGTCATCTCGACAAAAAAAAGTGCATTTAGAAATATTTTCCCCCACTCGTTTCCGTTAGTGGGTGACGGGCAAGTTACGTCTGCCGGACGATATCTACGACCGATGCCGGTCAATCATAGGCGGGTTAAATTTTCATACTTAATAAATCGAATGCCATATATCTTGTCTCATCATGCTTGTCATTGTCAGTCATGAAGTGAAAACCAATATTCTTATAAAAGTTGATAGCTTTTTGACTAGGCTCATTAACCGCATCAACCGTAATAAAGCGACAACCAGCAATTAAATCAGGTTTTGTATAAAGGTATTGTACTAAACTGATTAAGCGACGACCATAACCTTGTCTTTCAAAATTAAGAGATGTAGCTAACTTACCAATCTTAATAGCAGGATAGTTGGAACGACGATTTCGTTGTATGTGTCCGGTAAGAGAGTTCCAGTGTTTCTTGTCACTATCTCGCAACGAAATTTTGTCATGTAGGATAGTGCAATAACAGATAGTCTCTTCTTCATTTTCGAAGAGATAAGTAACACCTTGCTGATCCTCTAAGTGCGGAAGAGCATCTTCCATCAAAAAGTCATTCAAATCGTTATCGCACGAGTGAATAGGTTTGATGGTATCACCTGATTTTAGCTTCTTGAGTTGTACTTCCATTAAATACTGAAATTAGCGTGTTCGCGTAAGAAAGTTACGTCTTGGTTAAAACGTTGCATGTAAGCACTGGATACATGTTGAACATTACTTGCTCTTTCTTGAAAACGCTCAGCATCACGACCTTGCAATGCAGGACTATCAACAATTGGTTTTGCCATAGTAGTAAGTGTTTTTTATGTATATTTATCCAATATCGATTGCAAAATTACTGCTTTTTTTTGATATGTGCAAATAATTTTGCATTTTTTTGCTATTTCACTGCCTTAAAACTCATATCCAAACTCTTGATGGAGTGGGTGAGAGCTCCTACGGAGATGAAGTCCACACCCGTAACGGCATAGTCGCGAAGCGTCTCTTTCGTGATACCTCCACTACTCTCAATCTCCATCTTACGATGGGTCCTCTCCCAATCGCGAATAATAGCTACCGCCTGTTTCGTGCGCTCGGGCGAGAAATTATCCAACATGATACGGTCGGGAATATCAGTCGCTAAGGCTTCGCGAATCTCATCCTCATTGCGGGTCTCAATCTCAATGCGAAGGTCTTTACCCTTTTCCTTAATGTAATCGCGTGCACGCGTGAGGGCTGCGGTGATACCCCCCGAGAAATCTACGTGGTTATCCTTGAGCAAGATCATGTCAAATAGCCCAATGCGGTGATTCATCCCACCACCAATCTTAACCGCCTCTTTTTCGAGGTAACGCAGACCGGGTGTCGTCTTACGCGTATCAAGTACGTGACAACCGGTATCGGCAATGAGGGTCTGGTAAGCATGTGTGGTGGTGGCTATACCCGACATGCGCTGCATGATATTGAGCATCGTGCGCTCAATCTGGAGAAGCGATAGCTCCTTACCATAAACCTTAAAAGCAATATTCCCGGGCTTGACCGCATCGCCATCGTGCAGGAACTGCTCAAACTTACATTCGGGATCGAAGTAACGGATAATCTCTTTGGCAACCTCGATACCGGCAATGATACCGTCGCCTTTGATGATGAGTTGTTGACAGCCCATCTGCGTAGGAGGAATACAACTAAGCGAAGTGTGATCACCATCGCGAATGTCCTCGTCAAACCAGAGGGCAATGAGGGTTTGTAAACGTTTTGTGTCCATATTGTTAGTGCTTGTTATTAGTTATTAGTGATTAGTGATGAAGAAAATCCATGTAGTTATTTATATTGATGACCTCAAATGATGCTTCAGGATAAGCTTTTGTGAAGGCTAAAGGCGCAGAAGGAGTCTTATTCCCTAGTTTAATTTCAAAAGCGGAGAGGACATCCCCTTCTGTTTCGATTAAATCAATCTCTTGTTGGTCGTATGTGCGCCAGAAATACATTTCTTTGTGCAAACGATGGTTAAGTATGCGTTTCCGCCTCTCTCCCATGATATAACTTTCCCAAAGTAATCCTCTTTCACTTTCATTGCGAAGTAAGAAAGGCTTAAAGTCATGAAGAATAGCATTCCGAATGCCATTGTCATAAAAGTACCATTTGCTTGCTTTTGAGATTTCTTTTCTCAGATTCTTCGCATAACCTCCAACACGATATAAAACAAATACTTTTTGAAGAAGATCTAAATAACGTTCAACCGTGTTTTTACTCATAGATAATTGTTGTCCGATTTCTTCTAAACTCACTTCGCTCCCCATTTGATAGGCAATTAAGCGAAGCAGATCACGCATTTTATCGCTATTCTTAATGCCATCAACAGCTAAAATATCACGTAGTAAATAAGCATCTACAATATCCATTAGATATTCTGCCCTTCGATTATTGTCCGTCATGGTCACCACCTCTGGATAGGAACCATAAATCAATCGAGTGTCCTTAGCTTTGATAACGTCAAATGTAGAACTATGTGCAGCGATCTCTTCTTCCGATAGAGGAGGAAGGATATATTGATAACTTCGTCCGACTAAAGGTTCACCCGACTGATCTTTTAGCGTAAAAGAAGAGGAACCACTAGCAATGACTCTAATATCCGGTATCTCATCAACAATTAACTTCAGTTTTAACCCAATATCAGAAATATGTTGCGCTTCGTCAATAACTAATAAATCGTAACCTTTGAATAGCTCGCGATAATTATGAATAGAACGCTTTTCCAAAATAAGCTCAGTATCTATATCTTCTCCATTTAAGGTCAATACTTTACCATTGTATTTCTCAACAATTTGTTTGAGTAATATCGTTTTACCCGTACGGCGAGCGCCATATACCAACTGAACCTTTTGCGGTTCCAATTTATGAAGGATGATATCGGTTAATGTGCGATGAATAGATTCCATAAAAAATGCTATTATTGATTTGACGCTGCAAAGGTACTACTTTTTTTTGATATATGCAAATAAAAAATGCAAATTGCGTCAGTTTATTGACGGAATTTACGTAAATTGCGTCAGTTGACTGACGGAATTTGTACTTGATGGTCCGAAAAAGTGTACAAAATAGTCCATTGACGGTCCGAAAAAGTGTAATTTCTAAAATTGGAAGTAAATAAAGGGTTGTTGTTCGGCGGTGATGAATTGGTAAATAACGGCTACCGCTACAACGGTGGCAATTAAAATCACCCAAGTAGGCATCATTGCGAAGTTCAAACGATACCACCGTTTCCAACGCGTAGGCAGCCAGTGGATAATCATTCCAACCACAAAAGCAATCATCACATAACGATACTCCCACAAAAATTCGGGAATAATGCTGCTATTCCACGCTCCGCCAATCTGACCTACCATCTCTTTAGCCGTCTTCCAAGCCTGCTCGTTCTCTAAAGCCGGATCGAGGTTACTGCTCGAACGGAAGAACAATCGCGTGAAGGAAATGAAAGCGAAAGTTTGTGCTATCGCCCAGGCGGAGCTTAGTTTAGAGTTTAGAGTGTAGAGTGTAGAGTAGCCGTCTAGTTTAATAGTTGATAGTTTTGAGTGGCTCGTTATTAAGTGGTAGCTGTATCGAATGACCGTCCCAACCCAAAGGATGATAAACCATACAAAGGCTAAGTTCATGAGTGGGGCAGGGTAGTAATGATGCCCGATGATTAAACCTATCGTGATAGCCGTCATCATAGCCATCCGAATGTGCCAACCCATAATCCGCCAGAACTTATTGATAATCATTCCAATGCCATTCAGTCCACCCCAAATCATAAAGTTCCAACTCGCACCATGCCATAAACCACCGAGTAACATCGTGATAAACGAGTTGAGGTTCGTGTATAGCAACTTACGATGGTTAGGACAAACCAAAGCCACCACAATCACAATCGCCGCTAAGCCTAAGATAATCCCCGACGCTATCCAACTATGCGTCAACACCATCGCTATCAAGGCAAACAAAGCAATCCAGAAATAAGTACCAAAGGTGGCATTCCTATTACCACCCAAAGGAATATAGACATACGTCTTCAGCCAACGCGATAACGATATATGCCATCTGCGCCAGAACTCTTGTGGGTTCTGCGCCTTATAGGGCGAATCGAAGTTCTGCGGCAAGTAGAAACCCATCAACATCGCCACACCAATGGCAATATCCGTATATCCCGAGAAGTCCGCATAGACTTGCATCGAGTAAGTGAAGAGCGCCATTAAATTCTCAAAACCCGTAAACAGCGTCGGCGATTGAAAGACGCGGTCAATGAAATTCACCGCAAGAAAATCCGAGAGCACAATCTTCTTTATCAGTCCGTTCAATATCCAAAAAACAGCGATACCAAACTGCCGTTTAGTCAAGTGCCAAGGTCTATACAGTTGCGGAATAAACTCACTTGCCCTCACGATAGGTCCTGCTACTAACTGCGGGAAAAATGCTACATAAAACCCAAAGTCAAGGACGTTCGTTACCGGCTCTATACGGCGGTGATAGACATCGGACGAATACGAGATAACCTGAAAAATATAAAACGATATACCCACAGGCAAAATAATCTTATCCACTATATGCCAGTCCGTCAAGAATAAACTATTCACCATGTCCGTGAAGAAATAGGCGTACTTGAAGTAACCCAAGAAGGCAAGGTCGATGATGATGCTAAGGCATAATAATAGTTTAGAGTTGAGAGTGTAGAGTTTAGAGAAGCCGTCTAGTTTAAGAGTTGAGAGTTTTTGGTAGTGATGAATGGCTTTGGCAAGGTAGAAGTTACTTATCGTCACAAAGACCAATATCCACAAGAAGACTCCACTGGTCTTGTAGTAAAAGAACCAACTGACAAAAAGCAAAAAGATATTGCGTAGGTGCATTCGGCCTCGGCTACTCTTGTCACGACCGATAATCAACGCAAACAGCGAGAAGACAATCGCAAAGAACGCCCAGAAATAAAACTGGGTGAAAAGCAGCGGGTGCTGCGCGTCAAAGGAAAATATGTATTGCAATGCCTCGGGCATAATAGTTTAGAGTGTAGAGTTTAGAGTTTAGAGTGTAGAGTTTAGAGTTCTCTGCCCTGAAGGGCGCGATCGGCAAGCCGTATAGAGTAGCCGTCTAGTTTATGAGTTGAGAGTTGATAAATGTAATTAGTTTTTCAGCGACGAGGTCTGCCCCTTTCTTAGTGAAGTGGATCCCATCCTCTCCCGCCAATCCTTGTTGTTGCCATTCTACCATCGAGCCTTCGCCACCCATCGCATCGTATAGACTCCAATAGACAATGTGTTGCTTCTGCGCTAACCTCTTGAGTTGATGATCCATGTACGGAACCATCGGGTGCGAGCACATCGTACCATGGTCATTGATGAGCATATCGCTCGGACCTATAAACAGAACGTCCGCCTGCGGAGCGCACGCACGCAGGAACTGTATCTGTCGGCCTAACTGTCTCACAATAGCGGAAATACGACTATGCTCCTTTACGTTGGGAAGGGCGTTACCTCCAAACTGTAGGATGATCAGTCGCGTGTTTGTCTCGCGGAAATAGGTGGTCAGTTGTTCCTCGTTTATGTTGGTGAACATCGTTCCGGCACTGCCGCGCATCGGGATATTATCAACATAAACACCGGTCTCGCTCTCCATCGAGAGCCCATAGACATCACCTTTCCCATCCAGATAAACAACCGAATCGTTCTCCGTCATCACGATCCCGTCACTTGCCCATAAGCGTAGGCGCGTATAATGTCTATCTCTACTTTGTCGCGGGTGAAGGGTGATCTGTAGGTGCTCGCTTCCCTTGACCAGACTATCGTTCATCACAAGTACCTGGCCCATCACTCCGTAACGATTATCATCTGCGCGTCTTAACGATGGCAGTCCATAAACGAAATAACGTTTGGGGCCATTAGCACCGGTCACTTCGTTGTCTTTCATCCAGAGTTGCTGCGAGAGAGTATAGGTTGGAACGGTCTGTAAAGCAGGAATAAGTCCTAATCCTACACCGCCATATTGCTGTTGCCAATGGCGGCGAAGCGTCATCGTGATACGGTCTTGTTCAATCTGCGAGTCGCCAAAATGAACCACACGAACGGCTCGGTAGTGCGCCAAAGACAGAGCTTCAAAAAAGGACACGAAACATTGCGTGGTGTCGGCAATCGGCTCAATGGAGGTGATGGGCACAAAGGAATCGAGGGTGTCGGAGGATAGCGATTCTAGATGATATAGAGAGTATAGATGAACTAGGTTCTCTAGTTTAGATAGGGAGAATAGGATACCTATCGTGACCCACAAGAAAAGAACAATATGCCAAATCCGGAAGGGTTTCATTTCTTCCACAAAGCGCGTGTGAAGAGTAACAGCACGGTGAAAATCTCCAAACGACCAATGAGCATCACCATCGTCATCCACCATTTAGCTACGGTGGGGAAGGTTGCCCAAGACGACAGCGGACCGTAGGTGCCAATGCCGATACCTACATTACCAATAGCGGAGACGGAAGCACCTACTGCATCTTGGAAATGGACATCGCAACCACAGAAAATCAATATCGAACTTACGATGATGACAATATACCAAAGCATAAACGCCATGATATTACTAATCGTCTCATGTCCTAAAGGTCGTTCGTTAAGCATGATAGGCATCACGGCATTGGGGTGAATACGGCGTTTGAACTCAGCCAGACCCGACTTGATGAAAATCAAGATACGCACCCATTTGATACCTCCGGAAGTGCTACCACTACATGCTCCGGTGAACATCATAAAGAATACAATTACCCAAAGTAGTTGTGGCCATGTTGTGTAGTCGGCAATCACGTATCCTGTGGAGGTCAAGGCGCTTGTCGCCATAAAGAACCCGTGACGCAATGAGCGCTCAATATACCTCAAAGTGTCACTGGTTTGTCCTAATATCCAATCGTGAGCCATACAACTATGATATACAAACAGCCCGGCGGAAATAACGACCGTACAAACGAATACGGCACCGATATACCAACGTGCCTCTTCGTCTTCGAATAAACGTTTGGCCTTGCCTCGCAAGCAGTGAATGATGAGAGCGAAGTTAATACCCGAAAGCATCGTGAACGTTGCAACCGTATATTGAATGGCGGGATTGGTGCCAATCAACGACTGATTGAAGGTAGAGAATCCTCCCGTGGCAATCGTGGAGAACGAATGGCAGATAGCATCGAAAATATCCATGCCAAATAGGTTCAATAGAAAAGCCTCTAATGCGGTGAGTAGGATATATAATCCCCATAAGATCTTCGCTGTGTCGGCAATACGAGGGGATAGTTTTTCGTAATACACGCCCGTCATTTCGGCAGCGTACAACTGCATTCCTCCCAGTCCGAACATCGGCAGTAATGCCAAGCACAAGACGATGATTCCTAAACCTCCAACCCATTGCGTTAGGCTGCGCCAAAACAGAATACCATGACTCTGCGAGGCAATGTCGTTCATAATCGTGGCACCGGTGGTGGTGAAACCGGACATGGTCTCAAACCACGCATCTGTAATGGATTCGATGGCACCACTTAGGAAATAGGGGAGCATACCAAAGGCGGAGAACACAATCCACACCAATGCCACAATGACGTATCCCTCGCGTTCACTGACTTGACTGGAAGCATTGTGCCCAATCCATAAACAAAGAGTTCCTGCCACGAGCGTTAAAATAGTGGATACGATAAACGCCACCACATCTGTTTCGTGATACCATAAAGTCACACCGAGTGCTAACCCCATGAAAAACGTCTCAAAGAGCAAGAGTGCTCCCATCGTACGGAAGATAATCTTTGTGTTAAATGCTCGGGTCATTCTTTGAAGAATTTATCAAGTTGACGGATGACATCGCTCTTACAGAAGACAACGACTTTGTCGCCCTCAACCACTTCGGTGTCACCATTGACTAATATACCTTCGCCTGCGCGAACGATACCTCCAATATTCATGTTTTTTGGGAGATGCATATCGCGAATCTTTCCGCGGGTAATGCGACTACCCTGCATTGCCCTAAACTCTACCACTTGTGCGTCCGCATTCGTTAAGTTGCGTACATTAAGCACGCTGGCATTCAGCAATAACTGATAGATATAACTGGAAGTAATCGTTTTCTTATTGAGTACGGTACCAATATCCAACCCTTCTGCCATCGGGATATAGTCGATGTTCTCTACTTCAGCGATGGTCTTACGCACACCAAAACGTTTGGCTGTGAGGCAAGCAAAGATGTTTGCTTCGCTCTTTTCTGCTACGGCAACCACAGCATCGGCATCCTGTATGCCTTCCTCGCGCAGCATCTCCATGTCGCTGCCGTCCCCATTCAGTATCAAGGCGTTTTCCAGTTTCTCGCTTAACTTATAACAGATATCTTTATCGGGTTCAAGAATCTTCACACTGATGTCATGAGGTAACTGCTGAACCGCTTTCTGCGCAATCCTACTGCCACCGATGAAGAACACATTCTTAATCTCGCGTTCGGTCTTGCCTAACTGCTCGCGCATGAAGTCCATCTCCTCTTTGATGCACATCACATAGACCAAATCGCCTGGCTCAATAGCATCTGCACCCGTAGGAATCAAGGTCTGGTTGTTGCGTTTGATTGCCACCACGCGATAACGACCATGACCGAAATAACCCGACGCAAACGTGTGACCTATCACCGGCGCATTCTCGTAAACCTTTACCACACATAACTCCAAGGCATCGTCGCATAAGGAGATGTGATAGCGTAACCAGTTGGTTTTGAGTGACTCGCAGATCTCATTGGCGGCTAACACTTCAGGATAAATAAGGTGTGTCAGACCTAAGTCTTCAAATAACTGCTTGTTCTCGGGCAATAGGTATTCGTAATTGTCAATACGCGCTAACGTCTTCTTGGCTCCTAATTGATTAGCCAAAATACAAGCGGTTAAGTTCGTGGTCTCTTCTGGCGTGACCGCAATGAACAGGTCCACATCTTTGACTCTACTCTCCTTCAAATCGTGGATGGACGTGGCATTACCCAACCGACCCATGATGTCATAGTTGGTTTCCAATGTCCCTAAGCGTTCTTGGTTCTCATCCAAAAGGGTGATGTCCATGTTCTCCCGAGAGAGTAACTTTGCTAAGTGTGTGCCTACTTCTCCAGCACCTGCAATAATGATTCGCATAAACCTTCCTTATCTAATTTAAGCATGTGATACAAATCCTTCGTAGAACCATGTTCTACAAACATATTCGGGATACCGAGGCGTGTCACATCCGCCTTGTAGCCTTTGTCCGCAAAGTATTCCAATACCGCAGAACCCAATCCTCCACTGATCTCCCCATCCTCAACGGTCACAACCTTATCAAAATGTGTGCCCACATAATCCAATATATCTGTGTCTATCGGTTTCAACCACAACATATCGTAATGCGCAATAAAGTTTAGAGTGGAGAGTTTAGAGTTTAAAGATATTATAGCTTCTTCAATGGTGCACCCGATCGCTCCAATACTCAGCACCGCCACCTTCGTTCCTTCGCGTAAGCACCTTCCCTTACCCACTTTCAACTCTAAACTACTCTCAACTAAAGAGGGCACTCTCCCACGTGGGTACCGAATGGCGATAGGACCTTCCAACTCTTTGGCGATATACATCATCTGTTTGAGGTCGTCCGCCATCATGGGGGCGGCAATCGTTATGTTAGGGATAGGACGCAGATACGCCAAATCGAACAAACCGTGGTGTGTGGCACCATCGTTACCCACAATACCTGCGCGGTCGATGCACAGCACAACGTGTAAGTTAGGCAGTGCCACATCGTGGATGATGTTGTCGTAGGCACGTTGCATAAAACTGGAATAGATATTGCAATAGGGGATGACACCCTCTTTGGCTAAGCCGGCGGAGAATGTGACAGCGTGTCCTTCGGCGATACCGACATCGAAGACGCGTTCGGGAATCTCGTTTTGCATGATGGTCATCGAGCATCCACTCGGCATGGCGGGTGTGATACCTACCACGCGTTGATCCTCTTTCGCTATCTCAAGCAAGGTCTGACCAAACACCTCTTGCCATAATTCGGCTTTCCACTTTCCACTTTCACTTTCACTTTCCACTTTCACTTTCCTCTCTCCACTCTCCACATTGAATTCACCGGGTGCGTGCCAAACCGTTTGGTTCTGCTCGGCAGGAGCGTAGCCTTTGCCTTTCTTCGTGATGATGTGTAGCACTTTGGGACCGCGGTGATTCTTGATTTCTTTGAGAATGCGGACAAGGTCAGCCACGTTATGCCCATCCGCAGGACCGAAATAACGAATGTCCAGGCCTTGGAAGATATTGTTCGGCTGACGTGTGAGAATAGTCTTGAGGTTATTCGTAAATCGACGCATCACTGTCGTCTTGCGGTCGTTGACGAGGTGCAGTTTTCGGGCTATTTGGTATAAGTTCCAACGAACGCGATTGTAACACTCACTCGTGGTGATGTTTACGAGGTATTGCGTGAACCCACCATGGATAGGGTCAATCGCCATGTTATTGTCATTGAGTACGATGAGCAGGTTGTTCTTATCCATCGACGTGTTGTTCAATCCCTCAAAAGCCAATCCGCCCGTCATGGCTCCATCCCCAATAATCGCTACGACGTAGGGGAGTCGTTTCTCGTTTCTCGTTTCTTGTTTCTCTTTCCACTCTAGCCCTTTGGGCGCACTCTCACTTTCCACTAATAGCTCCGCTGCCACCTCGATGCCGAGGGCTGCGGAGATACTATTGCTTGCGTGTCCGGCGATGAAAGCATCGTATTCGCTCTCAGCCGGAGTGGGGAAGGGAGCCAGTCCTTTGAACTGACGATTGGTGCAGAAACGGTCTCTGCGCCCGGTCAGAATCTTATGAGCGTATGCTTGATGACCTACGTCCCAAACTAATTTGTCGTTGGGAGTGTCAAAAACATAATGAAGAGCCACCGTCAACTCAATCGTTCCTAAAGACGAGGCGAGGTGACCCGGGTTATGACTGAGTTCGCGAATGATAAAATCGCGCAATTCGTCACATAAAGTGGGGAGTTCTTCCACGGAAAGATTCTTCAAATCTTTAGGGGAATTGATTATATTTAGATATCGATAATCCATATTTTCGCGCAAAGGTACTACAAATATTTGAATTGTGCAAGTTTTTTTTGAATTTATGACGAAAAATGCAAAAAAAATGATGAAATATTTGGTCATATCAAAAAAATGTTGTAATTTTGCAGTCCCTTTCGTGGTTTGACGATTTTTTAACCCACGGAACGGTGTATTTGGAAAGGAGGTGTATGCAATGATCGTAGTACCCGTAAAAGAAGGCGAGAATATCGAACGCGCCATTAAGAAGTTTAAACGCAAATTCGACAAGACCGGTGTCATCAAAGAGCTCCGTTCTCGTCAGCAATTCAACAAGCCGTCTGAGCTCAAACGAGTTAAGATGCAACATGCTATCTATGTGCAACAATTGCATGCCCATGACGATATGTAATTGATCCATAGACATAAAAGCAAGAAAGAGACCGGCTTCGGTCTCTTTCTTTATGTACCCCATACTGTTTTTATGCTAAATCGGTTCGAAAATCGTTAGTAGAGGGGGTTGTGGTTTAGAGTGTAGAGTTTAGAGTAGTTGAATAGGTTGGTAAGTTGATCGTTGAGGGGGTCGAGAGACTGTCGAGTGAGTGTCGACCGACCCTCGACCCCCAAATCCGCCAAGTCCGCCACAACAAAATCGGCAAAAGACTTTTGCCGAGAAGAAACAGGGTAATAGGCAGAGAGGCAGAGAAGCTGAGAGGCACCTTACGCGTTCCTTGCACCCTCCTAGACGAACGCGGAAATCAGGCGGTAATCACGCGGTAATCACGCGGAGTTAGAGGCTAAAAGACATTAGCCGTTTAATTACCCCACAATGTATTGAAAATCAATTCTGCACTTTCAGGGGAGAGGTCTTCCTCCAAGATCGCTATGTTTTTTCCATCGTAGAGCACTTTTACATGACCACAAACTTTCAATCCAACTAAATCCTTATAGGAATCTTCGGCAAACAACAAAGACAAACGAGGAACACTGTTAAATAACTCTTTCGCTTGTTGTTCAGTTAATTGGCACTCTACATAGCCTTCGTACACATTATTTTCACTTGCCGTTAACTGACACATGGTAATCGTTTTACCACTCTCTTCAAGAACTTTAGTTAACTTTTTCTCAACTTTATCTTCCACCGGAACGCATGCTACAAATCCGCAAATAATGCTTGTTACCAATAGTAATCTTTTCATAATTCTTGATTTTTGAAGTTTATTTTTATAATTGTGAGTAATTAAATCGACTTCTATATAACTGATTCGTTTTCGGAGTGTTTTTTTATCTCTCACAGATTCCACAGATTCCTCTGATTTTTTATTATTTCCTCCTATTTATTTATTCTCGGATTGTGAGTAAACTCCCATCCTCAAAATAAATCAATAGTAGGGACGGTCTCACTTCGTTTCTCTTCGCTTACCCGTCGTGTCTGCTTTCGCAGCCACCTAATAATTTATTCCACAGATGCCTATTTGACTCATCTGTCACGTCTGCTATCGCATCCACAATAAGGGCTTATTAGCGGTTTTATTCCACAGAATCTTTCCTCCTCGCATCTGTGCAATTTCTCCAAAATCACCTGTTATTTTTCCACTTTGTTTTCGACATCTCGAAAATTTCGCTGCAAAATTACAAAAAATATTTGAAACTACCAAATAAAAATGCACTTTTCTGCCAAAATGCGTGGAAGAAAAAAGGTTCTTGTTTTTGTAAAGTCAATGTGGCAAAAAGAAAATAGGAAACTATAAAAGTGTTAAAAGTTTCTAAGTTTCTTGCATATATTAAAAAAATGTTGTATCTTTGCAGCGTGTTTTGGGAGTAGGGGACTCCGAAAGGGCTGATAGGCGGATAGGCTGATAGGCTGATAAATTAACAAAAAATATAGTTATGGCGGAGAATCAAAAGGAACAAATTTTAGCAACGGCGAGCGAGAAAATGCGCCAAGTGGGCATTCGTTCGGTGTCCATAGATGACATCTGTCGCGATTTGGGTATCTCTAAAAAGACGTTCTACGTGTATTTTGAAACAAAAGATGCACTGGTGGATGCGCTACTTCGTCGTCGTGAACAAGCTCAAGAGGACGAATATTTGCGTTCAGTCAAGGGAAAGAACGTAGTGGATATATTGGTGCGTTCAATCCAGATTCTCAAAAGTGCTCAAGACGTAAGGCAGATCCCACCCGTACTCTATGACTTGAAGAAATATTATCCTCAAGCTTTTGCTGAGCACCTTGGACGTGTGAAAGCTCGCAATAAAGAACTGTTCCGTACGTTCTTTGAGGCAGGCGTTCGAGAGAAAGTGTTTAGAGAGGATATCGACCCTAAGCTGACGGCTATTCTTTTTGCTAAACTACACGAGTGGATGGTGGATGAACTTGCCACTACCAAAGACCAAAACCTATGCACGCGCGTTAGTAAATATGGATTAGATGTGCTGTTTAGAGGAATTATCTCGGAAGAAGGGAAGAGGATGATTGAGAGGAATTTGTGATTTGTGATTTGTGAATTAAAATTAAGTATATGAAAAAAGTTTTAGTGATTGTAATCTCCTTATTGACACTCTCGATGGTGGGGGCGCAGGAGAAGTTAACCCTCTCGTTAGAAGAGGCGCAAGAGTATGCGGTTAAACAGAACCGCTCAATGCAGAATGCTACTCTTGAGGTGAAGAAAGCCCATGCTCAACGTTGGCAAACGATTGCTGCGATGCTGCCTCAAGCGGATGCATCGGGTCAGTTTATTGACATGTGTAACTACGAAATGAACTTCATGGGGCGTCAAATGCCGATGCCAAACTACCTTACAGCAAATGTGACAGCTTCGATTGGTTTGAACGGACAAGCGATTGTGGGTATATTGCTTCAGAATATAGCTATTGAGATGCAAGACATCACACGTCAGCAGACTGAGACAGACCTTCGTGGAAACGTGATGACTGCGTATATGTCCGTCAAGATCATGGAGTCTGTTACGGATCTGCTTGATTCGACCGTGGCTAATATGTCCACCTTGGCAGAACAGACCCGTAAGATGGTCGAGGTGGGAGCAGCAGAACAGACCCAATATGACCAGATGTTAGTTCGTGTGAACGCGATGAAGAATAATGTCAAACAGAACGAAAGAAACGTGGAGTTAGCCTACAATACCCTTCGTGTTTTGTTGGGCGTACCTGCAGAGACGGAACTTGTACTTATTTCCAATCCTAATCCGGAAAATCTGTCGGAGCAGATTGTTAGTCTTCTCGCAGAACCTTTCGTGATGGAAAATAACTACAACTACCAACTCCTTCAAAAGAATGTTGAGTTGGCAAAGAAAAACAAAGCCATGGCGGGTTGGGCATACGGACCTACTATTGGGGCTTCGTATCAGTACCAATATCGTCACGATTTGTCAGAGGGAGGTTTTAACATGACTCCTCCTAACATGGTTGCTGTTTCGGTTAGTTTGCCACTTTGGTCATCAGGTAAACGTGCCGCTACTGTGCATGAAAAAAAGATTGCTCTCATGGAGGCAGAAAACACCTTTGAGGAGACCACGGCTAACCTTGGTATTCAACATCGTCAACTCCGCAGTAACTTACAAAATGCGTATGCCATCTTCCTTAACGAGCAAGAAAACCTTGATGTGACGAATCGTGTGATGAAGAATGTGATGAATAAATATTCGTGGGGTTCAGCCTCTTTACTTGAGCTGACGAATGCGGGTAATGACGTTATTTCCGCCCAATCCACATACGTGCAGGCATCGCTTACGCTTATTCAGAACTTCGTTGAATTGGAGAAGTTCTTGCATAATGAAAAGTAGTTTAGAGTGGAGAGTTTTGAGTTCTCTGCCCTGAAGGGCGCGATCGGCAAGCCGTATAGAGAAGCCGTCTCGTTTAATAGTTTAGAGTTTAAAGTTAAATATTAAGTATATGAAGAAATCAATTTTATTACTTCCGATGGCGTTGTTAGCCATCGCGTGCAACCAAACTACTCAAACTGCGCAAGAAGAGCGCGTTGAACAAGTATCTACTATGATCTTACAGCCTCGTGAAGTGGAACGTAAGATTGAGGTTTCCAGTAACTTACAAGGTTATCAGACGGTGAATATCGCCCCCTCTTTGCAGGGCAAGATAGAGCACATCTATGTTGAAGTAGGCGACCGCAAATGCCGTGGTGATTTGTTGGTAATGATGGATGAGAACCAGTACAAAACGACGAAATTAACGTTAGGTAATCTCACCATTGAGAAGCGGCGTATGGACGCTCTTCTAATTTCGGGTTCAGTCAGCCAACAATCATACGACCAGGTTAAACTCAGTTATGACCAGACGAAAGAGAGTGCTGATTTCTTGGAGAAGAACACCTACGTGAAAGCTCCCTTTGATGGTGTTATCTCTGCCAAAAACTATGAAGATGGCGAGTTGTATACCGGTCAACCTATTGTAGTGTTGACAGAAATCAAAAAACTCAAAACCTTGATTGCTATTCCGGAGACGTATTTCCCGTTGGTAAAAGTTGGCAAGAAGTTGACCGTGGTTTCAGAGATTTATCCGGGAAAGAAATTCCCTGCTACTATTGAAGTCGTTTATCCTACGATTGATCCGTCCACTCACACTTTCCAATGCAAAGTGGTTATTCCTAACGACAACGAACTTCTGCGTCCGGGTATGTATGTAACCTCCACCGTAGGATTAGGAAAAGCAAATGTATTGGCTGTTCCTTATCAATCGGTTGAAAAACTGGTGGGAGCCAATGATCGTTACGTCTTCCTTAATAATAACGGGCACGCGCAACGCGTGAGCGTACAATTGGGTCAGCGTGTGGACGAAGATATTGAGATTATTGCGCCCGAGATTGTTCCTGGTGTGGAGTACGTACATGTGGGACAACATAAACTCGTGGATGGAGTGAGGCTCAACGTAGTTGAGTAGTGTAGAGTTTAGAGTGTAGAGTTTAGAGTAGTTTAGAGTTTATTAGTTTAAAGTTATTAAGTTATGGCAATTTATAAATCAGCGATACAAAAACCGGTAACGACAGCCCTTATCTTTGTGGCGGTTATCGTGATAGGTCTATACAGTTTTTCGCAACTGCCTATTGACCAATTCCCAGAAATGGATCCTCCGTACGTGACGGTGATGACCACTTACCCGGGTGCGTCTGCGTCTGAGATGGAAACGAATGTGACGAAAGTGTTAGAGAATGCTTTGAACTCAGTGGATCACTTGAAACACTTGACATCTCAGTCAAAGGATAATATTTCGATGGTAACGATGGAGTTAGAGTGGGGTGAAGATATTGATGAAGCGGTGAACGACATACGATCGTTTGTCGATATGACAAAAGATAGGCTGCCCGATAACTGCGGTACACCTGTTATCTTTAAGTTCTCTACCTCCTCAATGCCTATTGCCCAATATTCGTTTACGGCAGACGAGAGTTATGCGGGTTTGGATAAGTTACTCAACGATGAGATTGTTCCTCAACTCAGTCATATTGATGGTATAGGAAACGTGTCTCTTTCCGGTTCGCCCGAACGATACGTGTATGTAGATTGTGATCAACAGAAATTAGACGCATACGGTTTGAGCCTTGAGCAGGTGGGACAAGTGGTTACAGCCAATAACCTCAACCTCTCCTCGGGTACGGTGAAGATGGTAAAGGAACAATACCAAATGCAAGTGCGTTCGGAGTTCATCGATAGTCGTGAGATACGCGACTTGATGGTGACCATTACACCGAAAGGGCAACCCGTCTTTATTCGTGATATAGCCACGGTGCGCGATACGATCAAGGATCTGAGCCTCGATGAGAAAACCAATGGGCGTGAGTCAGTCCGCCTGATTGTGGCTAAACAAACGGGTGCAAACACCGTTAAAGTCTGCGAGAATGTGAAAGCCGAACTAGCAAAGATACAAAAGCAGATTCCTTCGGATATTAAGATTGAAAAGATTTACGAGTCTTCGGAGAACATCCGTAACTCCATTAACTCTTTGGAAGAATCTGTGCTTTATGCCTTGCTATTCGTGGTATTGGTAGTGCTCTTCTTCTTGGGACGCTGGCGTGCAACTATCATCATTTCGCTCACTATTCCTATTTCGTTGATTGTGGCGTTTGCTTACCTTAAGTTAGTGGATTCGTCTATTAACATCATCTCGCTTTGTTCGTTGACGATTGCCATTGGTATGGTGGTGGATGATGCTATCGTGGTTTTGGAGAACATCACCAAACACGTGGAACGTGGAGAGAACCCACGTGAAGCAGCTATCTACGCGACCAATGAGGTATGGGTATCCGTTATCGCAACCACGTTAGTGCTGGTTGTGGTGTTTGTTCCGCTGACGATGATTAATGGTCAAGCCGGTGTGATGTTCCACGAGTTAGGTTGGATTGTGACGATTGTCTGTTGTACCTCCACGGTAGTGGCTATCACTTTGACTCCTATGCTTGCATCTAAACTGCTCACTCCAAAGAAAGTGCATGTAGATGAGAATGGTAACTTAGTGGATGATGAAGAGGGTAAGAAGAATTGGTATGACCGTACTGTGGTGGCATTGCTGGATAAGGTAGATGATGCTTATTCGCGTTCGCTTGGTTGGTGCCTCAAGCATAAAGCGTTGACGTTCGCCATTTTAGGCATATTCTTTGCGGCATCGCTATTACCTCTATTTATGGGGAAGATAGGTTTTGACTTTATGAAACCGCAAGATAATGGTCGTCTCAGCGTGACGGTTCAACTGCAACGCGGCACGCGTATTGAGCAAACCTTAAAGACGGCCCGTAAGTTAGAGGCTCGTTTTTATGAGTTATGTCCTGAGATCCAACTAATCAATACTTCTGCCGGTTCCAATGATGATGCGTCTATCTCTGCATTATTCTCCTCGACGATGAACAACAAGATTTCGATGACCATCCGTACCAACAAGAAATGGGAACGTGAGCGTTCGATTTTCGAGATTGCAGAAGTCTTGCGTCAAGAGATGGCTCGTTATCCGGAGATTGTTGAATATCAAGCTAATACAGGAAGCGGTATGGGAGGCGGCGGTGCTCAAACGGTAGATGTGGAGATTTATGGTTACGATTTTGCTACAACTTCTGCCCTTGCAGAGAAATGCAAATATTTGGCTAACCAACTGCCCGGAGCGCGTGATGTGAATGTGAGTCGTGAAGATGACCGTCCGGAAATCAATATCACGATTGATAAAGAAAAAGCATCTCGTTTAGGATTGACCTCGGCAACGATATCCACTTATTTACGTAACCGTGTCAATGGAATGAATAGCGGTTATTTGAAAGAAGATGGTTCGGAGTATGATATCTTAGTTCGTCTAAAAGAGGAGAACCGTAACTCTATTTCCGATATCCTTGATTTCTCGTTGCCTACGGCTACGGGTGGCAAAGTGAAACTGAGTGAGGTAGCTTCTGTTGGTGAATATTGGGCTCCGCCTACGATTGAGCGTAAGGCTCGTCAACGTATTGTGACGGTTCACGTCTATCCGTATGACATCTCATTAGGTGAATTGGCTCAGGAATTAGAAACAAAGGTAATACCCGAACTTGAATTCCCGGTAGGCTATTCTTATCGTTTGGCAGGTACATTTGAGACCCAACAAGAGACTTTTGGCAACCTCGGTTTATTGGGCTTGTTGATAATCTTGTTGGTATATATTGTGATGGCTTCTCAGTTTGAGTCCTTCACGTATCCGGGTATTATCAT
This sequence comes from Paludibacteraceae bacterium, assembly GCA_045616645.1. Lineage (GTDB taxonomy): Bacteria > Bacteroidota > Bacteroidia > Bacteroidales > Paludibacteraceae > Colicola. The sequence continues at coordinate 14,533 of JAZLHD010000051.1, read as the reverse complement.
GTTCGCTATTCCGTTTGCTATTTCGGGTGTGCTCATTGCTTTATGGCTGACGGGTAGATCGCTCGATATGGTTGGCGCAATGGGACTTGTTTTGTTGGCAGGTATTGTGGTGAAGAATGGTATTGTGCTTGTCGATTATATCAACCTTATGCGTGAACGTGATCTACCATTGGAAGAGGCGATTATGGTTTCGGGTAAGAGTCGTATCCGTCCTGTGTTGATGACTGCGTTCACGACCATCCTCGGTATGGTGCCGATGGCTGTTAGTAATGGTGAGGGCGCTGAGATGTGGCAACCATTGGGTATTGTGGTTATCGGTGGTTTGACGGTATCGACATTCTTGACGCTGTATATCGTACCCGTGATGTATGGTGCTATCACAAAGGAGGACGAGGCAACAAAGTTGCGCAAACTCCGCGAGAAGTTTATCTTTATGGATATTAAAGTTCCTTCAAAAACGAATAAGTAGTATGAAAAGTGTAATGATTGTTTTTAATCAAGCCGACACGGAGCGTGTTGAATATATGCTTGATACATTGAATATACAAGGATTTACGTTCTTTGAACAAGTCCAAGGTCGTGGCACGAATGGGGGAGTTCCCCATCGTGGCACGCACGCTTGGCCGGAGATGAATAGTTGCGTCATCACTATTGTCGAAGACGACAAAGTGAAGACGTTGCTTGAGTCTGTCAAGAAACTGGATATGCGTAATGAGGAGATTGGTGTTCGCGCTTTTATGTGGAACATCGAAGCTACCGTCTAATTACGATATCTCGCTCCAATTCACCGCTTGCGTCTGACGCAGGCGGTTGAGTTGTTCCTTATAGATACGATGGAAGGAGTCTTCCAATAGAGGATCGTTGTCTAAAATAGCCTTTGCCGCTTGGCGGGCTATTTCTAATATCTGCCCGTCCATAGATAGGGAGGCAATCTTGAGTTCAAAAGGTAAGCCCGATTGTTGCGTGCCTTCAAAGTCACCTGGTCCACGTAGTTGTAAGTCCGCTTCGGCAATCTTAAACCCATTATTCGTGGCAACCATGATATCCATGCGTTGCCGCGTTTCTTTACTGATTTCTGTGCCTGTGAGTAAGAGACAGAAACTCTGCTCTGCACCTCGTCCCACGCGTCCACGTAATTGATGCAACTGACTAAGTCCAAAACGTTCTGCATTCTCAATGATCATCACACTAGCGTTAGGAACATCCACTCCCACTTCAATGACAGTGGTGGCTACTAAGATTTGTGTTTGTCCTTGTACAAATCGTTGCATCTGTTCCTCTTTGTTTTTGGATTTCATCTGTCCGTGAACCATTGAGATACGATAGTCTGGGAAGGCTTCGCATAAGGTATTAAAGCCGTTTTGTAAGTCGAGTAAATCAAGTTTTTCGTTTTCTTTGATAAGGGGATAAACGACATATATCTGATGTCCCTGTGCAACTTGCTCTCGAATGAACTGATAAACAGATTGAATACGATTGATGGAATAATGAAGAGTGAAGATGGGTTTGCGTCCGGGAGGTAACTCGTCAATCACGCTGCTATCTAAATCGCCATAGAAAGTCATGGCTAATGTGCGTGGAATAGGAGTGGCGGTCATGACCAGTACGTGAGGTGGATTCTCATTTTTTGTCCAAAGTTTCGCTCGTTGAGCTACACCAAAACGATGTTGTTCATCCACAACCACTAATCCTAAGTTTGCAAATTGTACTTCATCCTCAATGAGGGCGTGCGTTCCTATCAAAATATGTATATCTCCCGAGCGTAACCCTTCGTGAAGAGGAACGCGTTGCACTTTGGTGGTGCTACCAGTTAGCAGTTCCACGCGGACGGGAGTATCTTGTAACATCTTTGTGATATTGTGATAATGCTGTGTGGCGAGTATCTCTGTGGGTGCCATGATACAGGCTTGATAGCCATTATCAACGGCGAGCAAGCAACTCAGTAGTGCCACGAGCGTTTTGCCCGAGCCAACATCGCCTTGTAGCAGGCGATTCATTTGTTTGCCCGATTGTAGGTCTGCGTGGATCTCGTGAACCACCCGTTTCTGTGCATTAGTCAGTTCAAAAGGAAGGCATTGGCGGTAGAAATAATTAAAACTCTTTCCAACGATGGGCATCGGATAGCCTTGGTTTTGCTCGCGCTTTTTGGCTTGACGCAGAATCTGAAGTTGAATATAAAACAACTCTTCAAACTTAAGTCGCTCTTTGGCTTTCTGCATGGAAGCGATATCTTTTGGGAAATGGATATTAATTAATGCCTCTGTCAATCCCACTAAGTGGTATTGTTGTAGCACATCCATTCCTAATGTGTCGGGAATACCTTGCCTCAATTCCGGTAGAAGCCCTAAAAGGATATTGCGTATCCCTTTAGAATTCAGTCCTGCCCGTTTCATTGCATCGGTGGTGTTGTATTCCGGCTGAAGGCCATTCACCATATCGGGGGTGACTTTGCTCAGAGGAATGAGTTCGGGATGGGGAATGTTCCACTCGTGATTGAAACGAGTCGGTTTACCTCTTAATAGATAGGGGGTGTTGAGGTCTAACTTGATGTATTGCATTTTGGCGAACCATACAAGTTCTATGTTATGACGCCCATCCGTAAATGTGGCACTTAGTCGCTGGGATTTGCCGATACCGATGGTGTGGTATTCAAGAACCTTCCCTTTAATTTGTACATCTACATCCTCACTCTCAATCTCATGAATCATCCAAAACCGACTATAATCAACGTATTTGTATGGGTATATGCGCAACAAGTCCAAGGCGGTCTCCACCTTTAACTCTTTACGAAGAATGTCGGCTCGTCTGGAACCGACATTCTTACAATACGTAATATCGCGAGTGGATAAATCCATTCTTATTGCAAGCGGAAGTTTACAGGAACGGTGTATTTAACACGAACTGCTTTACCACGTTGCTTACCCGGTTTCCACTTCGGCATGGACTTGATAACGCGAAGAGCCTCTTTGTCCAACGAAGGATCACCACCGGAACGAACAACTTCTACATCCACAATAGCACCATCTTTATTTACTACGAATTGGCAGATGACACGACCTTGAATACCATTTTCTTGGGCGATAGCAGGATACTTAACGTTTTCGCTGAGGTACTTAAACAAGGCTTGTTGACCACCAGGGAACTCAGGCATTGTCTCTACGATAACGAAGACTACTTCTTCTTCCTCTTCTTCAACTTGAACAGGAGGGGCAATAACCACGGTATCCGCATCATTGTCCTCGGAGTTAATTTCGATTGTTTCAGTCTCAACGTCATCTTCAACAACATTCAAGACTTCCACTTCTTTAACTGGAGGGGGTGGGGGTGGAGGAGTAGTCTCTTGCTGCGTTTGCTGAATGTCCAATTCCTCTTCAAAGGCAAATTCCATGTCAGCAACCTCGTACTTCGTAACTTCTTTTTCCGTCCACTCAAAAGCGACGTAACAAACGCTCAGCACAAAAACCAAACCTACGAGGACGTAGGTTAGTTTCTTATCTTCCAAGCTGGCCTCTTGTGATTTCTTAAGTTGCATATAGTATTAGTTTTAAATTGCGGCTACAAAATTACAGCTTTTTTTTCAAATATGCAAATATTCCTTGCATTTTTTGCTGAAAAGTTGTATTTTGAACAAGAAATAGTGCTTTTTACCTAATCTTAAGCGTTGTTTTCTCAACCCTTTTCTCAAATACGACAACCAACAGGCTTGATCTTCCCACTCTTTTACGCGTTCCTCTAAATAGTGCAAAGCTCTTTCTCGATGTTCAAATCCAATATATGCTTTTTGTTTGCCGGTGCTTTGGTTATATTCGTTATGTGTATAGAGGAAAGGTGTTATTAAACTCACTTTTTGTGCTTTATGAAGGGCTTCTATCAAAAAGAGTAAATCTTCGGCGGACATTACTTTTGTATCAACAAAACGAAGATCTTGTATAAGCGATTTTTTTAGGAGAATGCCAAGTATTGGTGTTACCAAAGTCCCTAAGGACGATTTACCTCCGGATAGGGCTTCCGATAATGCCCATTGACGAGCCTTTGCCCCATCTTTAATAGTCGGCATTACTAAACGGTTTGTTGGGTCTTGCTTATTTGTAGTCCAAACAGGAGAAATAACCAACTCAGAATCCTCGTCCTGTGCCGATTGAACTAAACATTCCAAAAGCGTTGGAGCACATAAGTCATCGTGATCAACAAAAAGTATATATTTGCCATTGGCTTCTTGTAAGCCTCTATTACGGCTTCGCCCAATATGTAGATTGGTTTGGTTACGAACAATATGAATGCGCTGATCCAACGTGGTATATGTTTTCAAAATCTCGTCACTCCCATCGGTTGGACAATCCAATACGGCAATGAGTTCAAAGTTGGAATATGTTTGGTGGAGAATACTCTCTATGCAAGGACGTAAGTGCTCTCCGGCATTCCAAACGGGTACTATAACACTGACTAATGGCTGCATGCTTGTTCGTATATTTGAGAGAGTTTTTTTCCAATGGTATCAAACGAATAGGCTCTTCCTTGTTCTCGAATAGTTTCTTTGTCAAACGAAACTTTTCCCTCAATAAATAATCGCATTTGTTCGCCTAACGCTTTTTCATCTTCGGAAGGAATGGTAATAGCACATGATGGGGGCATTTGTAGTCCACAGGTATCTGTCTCAATGGAAGGAATGCCGACGGCTGCTGCTTCGGCTAAAACAATGCCATAAGTCTCGTAACGTGAATTGAGAATAAACATTTGGGATTTTGCGAGTTCTTCTGCCACTTGCTCAGGTTGTAATTCGCCCGTGAACGAAACGTAGTTAGGAACTAGTCCTAAAGACTCGGCGTAGGCTTTATCTACTTCAAAGTCAATACCGGTGCCAACTAATGTTACATGAAAATCTTGTCGTTCTTGAGCCAAAATATGAACGGCACGAAGTAATCCTTGAATGTTCTTTGCCTTCTCCTCGAAACAACTGATGTGAATAAAGTTGAAAGTTGATAGTTGAGAGTTGAAAGTGGTGTAGAAAAAATCGTCTACTACATTATCAATCAGTTGCCAACGGCGGCATTGTAATCCACACTCCTTCATAGAGTCCATCAGCATTTGACTGACGGGCAGAACGGCTTGAGCATTGCGAGAAATCAAGCGTGCAAAAAAGCGACGCTTCCAGCCTAAACTATGCTTGCGATTAATGGGCAAGTATCCACTCCAATGCTCTACTATTATATAAGGAATAGAAAGTACTTTCCAAAGATAGAGGGGAAGCAATCCGTTTTTGGTAATCACATTAAGTTGGCACAAATCAGGACGTCCCCATTTGTGTTTGATATATTGATACCCATGTCTAAAAGCTTTCAAGTAACCTAGGGCATGTGGATAATATACATACACTTCCCTCACGCCATCGGAAACTTGCTCAACGAGTTCTTCTTTTCGAATGTGTTCATCGTAGTGCAAATAGAGTACTATGACGTCTACTCCTTGCCGCACAACGGCTTGGGCGTGTTTGCGAACAAACAAACCGGGCATCGCATCGTAGCGATGGGGATACCATTCACTCAGATATAGAACCTTCATTGTTATAACCCATATTTGAGGTTCCTTAATTTATTAATTCCTATCGCAAATCGGAATAAGGGACGATAGTATTTCTCCACGCTATAATAGGTCATCTTCTCCGAACCAAACTGTCTATAATGTAGTGCCGTTCCGCGTTGGTTACTGCCTTCAAAATCAAAGATAACACCTTTCTCTCTCGCTAGTTTTAGTGCTTCGACAACAAGTCGTGCACTTGCTCCCGAATCTTTGTAATCAGGGCTGTAGCAAGGAATAAGGTAGTACATTTTGTTCTTATCCCAGACTAAATAAGCAGCGGCACATAACTCGCCATCAGCATTACGAATAGCGATGATCTGCGACTGACTTTCGCGCATCGACTTACGACACAGCACCAAGAAGAATTCTCTACTATAGGAAATATGTTTGCGCTGAAGCGACATACATTGACAATGGAAAGTGTAAAACTCTTCCGGAGTTAGGTTGTTATCTACGGATAGCGTAACCGCTTTTTGCAATTGGCGTTTCTTGTTTTTGGAAAAATGATCTACCACCTTATTAAGGTCGTGTAAGTCCGAAATTTGATACGTCACACGCTCCCGTACCTTAAAACCTTCTGCCCGCATAGGTTCTACCATGCGAGAGCCGATAGGGTATTGCTGATAGTAATAATGAATACCTAATGCTTGCAGTTGCTCTACAAAATCTTCACAAATCTTAGGAATGTCAACGAGTTGGTTCTCGTCTGTTAATCCTCCATTCTGCGTCAGCCAAATTCCTCCAAGCTGTGTTTGCTGTGGCATAATAATCCATTTCATCCATAATCGTTGACGAATGAGATAGGGCATAACAGCCACAATATCTTTCACTTCCCTATGGGTGGGATCAGACGTCTCGGAAAAACAGAGGAGCACGTCCCATCGCTTACCTGCGCAAACGGCATCCATCCACCATGGTTGGAAGAAGAGGGGTAACTCGTCTTGCTCTTTAGTCCAAGCGATATATAGTTCTTTGTTGGTCATTAGAAAATAGTTTCTTCTTGAGGTTCTTCTTGAATGGGTTCGGTTTTCGTGACATTACCCTTGTTAAGGTCGCGATATTCGTCAGGACGGCATAAAATCTGTACGTTTTCCGCAATAATCTCCGTCTTGTGACGAATCTGTCCGTCTTTTTCCCACGAACGAGTTTGTAACTTGCCTTCTACGTACAACTTCATTCCCCTGCGGACATATTTCTCTGCCCATTCCGCTAAGTTGCGGAATAAAACGATGGGGTGCCATTCGGTGCGATCGGGAACTTGGGTACCATTCTGCATAACGTACCCTTTTTCAGTGGTAGCTAAGTTAAAATTAGCAATGGCAACGCCTCGATCCAAATAGCGTACTTCGGGGTCATTTCCTACGTTGCCAACAAGAATAACTTTGTTAATTGATGACATAGTTGTATTTTTTTTTACAAATTCACTGCAAAAATACATAAAAATTTTGAATTATGCAAAAAAAGTTGTAACTTTGCAGCGTAAAATAATAAATAAATGCGTTTTGCTATGAAGAAATTCTTTTTTACCTCTGTTTTTTTCACTTTTACGTTGCTCTTTTCGGCATTGTGGTCTCCGTTATCAGCACAAAAAGAAACCTTGGTTCGTTGTATCGCTTTTTATAACTTGGAGAACTTGTTTGATACCATTCACGATGAGGGCAAAAATGATTACGAATATCTACCCGATGGCGGTATGAAATGGACAGGACTCAAATATACGCACAAGATTCATAATATGGCATACGCCATTTCTCGCTTGGGCGAGGATGTGGATAATCGTGGACCTATCTGTGTGGGAGTTGCTGAGGTGGAGAATATCCGTTGCTTAGAAGACTTATGTGCTGATCCTCAGCTCAAGGGAAAATATAAACCCATCTTGTTAGAGGGTCCAGACCGCCGCGGTGTGGATGTAGGTTTCCTTTACCAACCTGAGTTCTTCAAACCGGTTAGTGTTCATGGGCACGAACTCAATGCGCATTATGCTGATGGCGGTGTTGTTAAGTCTCGTCTGCAACTGTTGGTGTCGGGGTATCTGATGAATGCCGGCAAACCGGAAAAAATACACATTCTCGTTAATCACTGGCCCAGTCGCTATGGTGGAGAACTCACTTCTCGTCCCACTCGTGATACGGCGGCTATGCTGACTAAGTCAATCTGTGACTCCATCTACAAGAAAGAGCCAAGGGCTAAGATCATTATCATGGGTGACCTCAACGATGATCCTTTTAACCATAGTTGTAAAGACGTGTTAGGTGCTCGCAAGACGCGCGATGAGGTTGAGCAACAAGGGTACTTCAATACGATGTGGCTCAAACTCGATAGGGGTATAGGTACACTCGCCTATCAAGGCTCATGGAACTTATTCGACCAAATAATCATCTCCGAACCCCTCTTGAGCGAACCGTTAGAGTCGGGACGTTGGACCTATTGGAAATCGGAGATATTTAATAAAGACTTCCTTACCGTTCAAGAAGGAAAAGAGAAAGGTACTCCACTGCGTACCCACAAAGGGGGTGTGTGGTTGGATGGCTATGGAGATCACTATCCTACAATGATTTATCTAATTAAACAACAATAATGGAACCCTTACGTAAAGATTTATCCCCCATTAAAATGCGTAATTATGGTCGCATTTTGCAAGATGTGGTGGCTTATATTTGTCAGCTGGAGGACGAAAGAATGCGTCAACAGTTAACGCTCTATGTTGCGCAATGTATGCGTCAGAAGAACCTTGTGTGGAACAAAGATCAAGATTCAAGCATTGAGCGAATAAAAGCCGATATCGTGAAGATATCCGAAGGTCGTCTGTCTTGCGATTTCCCCGAGTTTGAAACCGTGTCCAATGCCCCTATCAAGAAATCGGCTGAAAACAAAAAGAACACACAGAATAACCAACAACCCTCTAAAAAGAAATAATCTTATGCTCATCGAAACAAGTCCTTTTAAGATCTTCGCCGGAAGTCAAGGACAAGTCATTGCCCAACGTATCTGCGAGAAGTTAGGGTGTAAACTTGGTAAAGTCAATATTGACCGTTTTTCGGATGGCGAGTTTGCTGTGTCATTTGACGAGTCTGTTCGTGGACAATCTGTCTATCTGGTACAATCCACTTGCCCAAATTGCGATAACCTCATGGAGCTCCTTTTGATGATGGATGCTGCCAAACGCGCCAGCGCTTACAAGGTGATTGCTGTCATTCCTTATTTTGGCTTTGCTCGGCAAGACCGCAAGGATAAACCTCGTGTGTCGATTGGTTCTAAATTGGTAGCGAATATGCTTCAAGTAGCAGGTGCGGATCGTATCATCACCGTTGACCTTCACGCAGATCAGATTCAAGGATTCTTTGATATCCCCGTGGATCATTTGTTTGGAACCAACGTACTCGTTCCATACGTAGCGAATCTGCATTTGGATTTAGATAATGTGATTATCGCTTCCCCCGATGTGGGAGGTTCCAAACGTGCCGATAAGTTCGTCAAGAAACTGCATACTCTCACGGGCGTTGAGGTTCCTATGGTCATCTGTTATAAGAACCGTCCCGGTTTCAACCGTATTAGCGAGATGCGCGTCTTAGGAGATGTTCAAGGCAAAGATGTTATCATCGTGGACGATATCGTGGATACCGCAGGTACACTTTGTATGGCGGCTAAGGTGATTCGTGAAGCAGGTGCGAAATCCGTTCGCGCTATTCTTTCCCATGGCGTGATGTCCGGACAATCAGCCGAGAAAATCATGGCCAGTGAACTGCAAGAGATTGTCTTTACCGACTCTATCCAATATGATCAATCACGTTGCAGCAAAGTGAAAGTTGTTAGCCTTGCGGGCCCATTAGCAGAGACCATCCTTGCCATACAAGAACACCGTTCCATCAGTGAAGTGAATGTAGGGTAATTAGTTTAGAGTGGAGAGTTTAGAGTTTAGAGTTTAGAGTAGTTATGAAGTTTAGAGTGATAATCGTTTTTTTTGGAGCGCTGTTATTGGTGGGCTGTAAGGGAAAGCAGGAAGCAATCGTGCGCCCAAGTTTTAGTGCTGATTCGGCTTATCAGTATATTTGCGACCAAATGGCATTTGGTCCGCGTGTCCCTAATACAGATGAACATAATCGTTGTGCCGTTTATCTCATGCAACAAGCTCGCCGTTTTGGCGGACGAGTGGAAATGCAAAAAGGAAAGATGCTCGATTATGCAGGTCAGATGCAGACTGTCTATAACGTCATCGTTCATTGTAACACTCAAGCACATGGAAAGACAATCCTTCTTTGTGCCCACTACGATACGCGCCCTTGGTGCGACCGAGAGGAAGAATACGAAAACCGTCTTTCGCCCGTTCCAGGTGCCAACGATGGAGCTAGTGGAGTAGGGGTCTTATTAGAGGTTATGCGTCAGATGCAGATATTAAGCCAAGACACAACTTTACACTTGCCTCCTGTAGATATCATCTTCTTTGATGTCGAAGACATGGGTACTCCTACTCATTTTACCGGTGTAGAGAGGGAGAATACATGGTGTCTTGGTAGCCAATATTGGGCAAAGGAACTGTCCGATCAACATGCTAACCAGTATCAATATGGTATTCTACTTGACATGGTGGGTGCTCCCAATGCTATCTTTCCCAAAGAGATGCACTCTTCTCGCTATGCCGGCAACTACTTAGAAAAAGTATGGCGCAAGGCGCGTCAATTAGGTTATGGACAATATTTTGTTGAGAATGTAGCTTATCCTATTGTAGATGATCATTACTATGTCTCCGTCTATGGTGGTATTCCATGCCTCAATATCATCCACTATGATGCTCGTACACAAAGCGGTTTCCCGGATTGGTGGCACACCCAAAATGACAATCTAACGAATATTCATAAACCTACCCTCCAAGCAGTAGGTGAAGTGGTCTTAGCGACTCTATTAGACTAATATGAAACTTTTAGAAATAAAGAACTTACACGCCTCCATTGCAGGCAAAGAGATTCTGAAAGGCATCAACCTAACCATCCATACGGGTGAGGTGCATGCTATCATGGGACCTAATGGAGCCGGTAAATCGACCCTCAGTGCTGTTCTTACAGGGCATCCTGCTTATACAGTGACAGAGGGCGAAGTGTGGCTTAATGGCAAGAATCTCCTTGCTATGCCTGCTGAACAACGGGCAAGAGAAGGTGTGTTCCTCAGTTTCCAATATCCCGTTGAGATACCCGGCGTATCCATGACGAACTTCCTACGTACAGCCGTCAACGAGAAAAGACAATACGAAGGTAAAGAACCTTTAAAAGCGACGGAGTTCTTGAAACTAATGCGCGAGAAGAAACAACTGCTTGAGATGGCGGAGAAACTGGATAACCGTGCTGTCAACGAAGGTTTTTCCGGAGGCGAGAAAAAGAAAAACGAAATCTTCCAAATGGCAATGCTCGAACCCTGTTTGAGTATCTTAGATGAGACCGATTCGGGACTCGACATAGATGCTTTACGCATTGTGGCATCGGGTGTGAATAAACTCAAGACACCCAATAACGCCTCTATCGTCATTACCCACTATCAACGTCTGCTCGATTATATTGTGCCGGATTTCGTTCACGTACTGGCTGATGGACAGATTGTCAAGACGGGTGACAAGTCTTTAGCCCTCGAATTAGAAGAGAAAGGTTACGAATGGCTCAACCAATAATCATATTTCAATCGGGTCATTATCATTACCGGCAGACCGAACCTTCCGACTTGCTCATCTATGTGCTGTGTCTCTCAACTGCCGATATAGACATTGAAGTGGAACAAACCGTTCCCGATACTAAAGTCGATATCCGTGCTCTCGCGTATATATCTAATAAGGATTGCGCACGCATACACACGCACGTGAGACACCTTGCTTCCAAGGGCACTTCTCTTCAGACGGTGAAGTTTGTTCTCAATGATGAGGCTACAGGTGAGTTCTTTGGCGACTTGAACATTGCGCATGGCGTCCAACAGATTGATGCCCAACAAACCAATCGCAATATCCTTCTTTCAGATAATGCGCAGATGCGTACACGCCCACAACTCATCATCTATGCTGACGACGTTAAGGCTTCCCATGGGGCTACTACCGGACAATTAGACGAGACAGCACTTTTCTATATGCAACAAAGGGGAATAGGAGTGGAAACAGCGAAACGAATGCTCCTCAAAGCATTCGTACAAGATGTGTTACCGCTCTCGTTGGATGGCGTAGTCGAGCATCTCCAACAACGCTTGCTTGAACTCGGACTCACGGAAGAAGTCTAACGCTTCGATCGCCTTGCGACGATATTCTTCCATTTTCTTGTACGCATAGTTCACTCCTTGATATCGTAGTACGAAGGACTTGATATCTTCCACTATCTCCGTCGGGTTGCCGACGGGTTCTTTCTTGGCTAATGCTTCCGCCTGCGTGCGAATAAGTTCGGCTTCGTCTTTCGTGGCGCGTTGCAGACTGACAATAAGCGGCAAGGTCACTTTCCCATCACGTATATCGCTCATCGTGGGTTTGCCTAACTCCTCAGAATCGGAATAGTCTAAGATGTCATCTTTTAACTGAAAACACATCCCAAGGTTCACACCAAATGCCCGAAGGGCTTGTTCTTGTTTGCCGGTTGCCATACACGACTGTGCCCCCGTTTGGGCACATGTGCCAAACAGTTCTGCGGTTTTTTGGCGGATGATATCGAAATACTGCTTCTCATTGATCCACATCGAATGGCCGGCGTGCAACTGTGTCAACTCACCCGTGCTCAAGACTTGACCCATCTTAGCTACCACATGCACAATCGAGTGACAACGCAACTCATCCACGATCTCAATCACCTTCGCTAATATATAATCGCCTACCAACACCGCCACTTTATTCGTCCACTGCTCCTGAATAGCTGCTTTGCCACGACGCAGAGGCGAGTGATCCACCACATCATCGTGGACAAGGGTTGCCGTGTGTAAGAGTTCTAAGGCAACGGCGGTACTAATCGTCTTTTCGGTTACGCCACGCGAGATGGCTGCGGATAACAGTACCAACTGCGGACGGAGCTGTTTGCCTCGTTGAAGATGAATATAGTGTAAGACCTCTTGCAAGGTTCCTTGATTAGTGTGCAAGGCTTGTTCAAAGGCTTGCTCAAACGCCTTCCATTCCTCGGGTAAAAGTTGTTGTATCGTTCTCATTTACGTTCAATTAACGACTTCAAGTCTAACTTATAAGTGATACCAATAAATCCAATCATCAATATCGTGCTCCAAACATAATGGAGGCTCGTAGTCCAACCTTCACTCAAATCGGCAACCGCCAATCCGTAGTTACCTAAGTAATATGCACCTAAGAAACATAGGGTGAGCAACGTATATTCGCCTGCCGAACGAAGGTCGTATGGGATACTCAAATGTTTCTTTCCAACGAAATAGGAGATAAGCATAATCGCGAAGTAACAGACGAGACTACTACCGCACGATGCCCAATAACCAATCTTTGGTACCCCTACAATCTGTAGAACCAGCGTGATAACGAGACCCATCAAACTGAAATACGCACCCCATTTGGTCTCATCTGTCAGTTTATACCAATAAGAGAGATTGAAGTAAATACCTTGGAACACGTAAGTCCATAGCACAACGGGTACAATCTTTAGTCCGGTCCAGTATTTGCTGGGTATGATATATTTGAAAATATCTAAATAGAAGACAACGCCCAATAGGATCATTAGTGAGAAGATAATGTAGTACTTCATCGCGTCGGCATACGCCTCAACGGAGTTGCGGTCTTTGTGCTTGGCAAACACAAACGGTTCATAAGCATAACGGAACGCTTGCGTGAACATCATCATCACCATCGCGACCTTAAAGCATGCTCCGTATATACCCAATTGGGCTTGCGCATCCGCTCCCGTATAGAGGAACGGAAAGAGGATTCTGTCCAAGGTCTGGTTCATGATTCCTGCTACCCCTAATATCAATAGTGGTAGGGAATAACGGAGTATGTCTTTGAGGGTTGACCACTGATAAGTTCCACCTTTAGGTAGGGTAAACGGAATAAGTATCAGCGTCTGAATCGTTGTCGCTAAGATATTACTTACAAACACGTATGTCACATCTCGCCATTTGAGAATAAGTAGGAAAAGGATATTAAATCCAATATTCAGAGCGACGAATAGCAGTTTTAGACACGCAAATACGATGGGACGTTTTTGGTATCTTAAGTAAGCGAAAGGAATACAAGCAAACGCATCCATAGCTACTGTTATCGCCATCATCGCAATAAAATTCGAATGATCGGCATAGCCTAATGTATTCGCTATCGGTTGTTGGAAAACAACGCACAAGACCGCAAAAATGGCGCTTGTTGTAAAAACGGTAAAGAGGGTAGTTTTATAGACAGAACGTGCATCATACCCCTCTTTATTGGCAAAGCGGAAGAGCCCCGTTTCCGTGCCATAAGTTAGGATAACGAGCAGCAGTGCCGTCCAAGCGTAGAGGTTGGTCACAATACCGTAATCGGCTGTGTTCTCCAAGACACGCGTGTAAAACGGAACGAGTAGGAAGTTGAGAAACTTTCCTACAATCGAACTGATTCCGTATATGGCCGTGTCCTTGGCCAAGGCTTTCATGTTATTCATATAAAACTTAAAACTCTAAACTTATAAACTAGCCGGCTTCTCTAAACTCTAAACTCTCCACTCTCAACTATAACAACGATCTCCCCCTTCGGCGGAATTTGTTTGAAGTGCTCCGCCAACTCCGTCAGTGTCCCTCGTTGGGTGTCTTCGTGTACTTTGCTTATCTCGCGACTCACACTTGCCTTGCGCTCAGGCCCTAAGAACTGTGCGAGTTCGGTTAAGGTCTTAACCAAACGGAAGGGCGACTCGTAGATAATCATCGTGTGGTCTTGTTCTGCGAGTTGTTTGAGGCGCGTCTGTCTTCCTTTCTTTTGGGGTAGAAACCCTTCAAAGTAGAATCGGTCACAGGGTAGTCC
>JAZLHD010000050.1:0-26085 GCA_045616645.1 Paludibacteraceae bacterium | reverse complement strand
AAGTGATTTACATCAAACTGCCAAACTGCCACGTGGCAGTTTGGTATATCGCGCTCATCCATTGTTCTGTGCCACGAGTGTCCGCGAGTGGTGTTTTGTTTCGTCCCTTTTTCCCGCATACTATGCGGTCCCTCTCCGCCTTTCCGCCTCTCCGCCTTTAGGCTGCTTGCAGCCGCGCCTCTCTTCCTTGTCCCTTTTTCGCGCATTTTTGCGCGAAGGATATCCAATCTCCCAAAAAAATCCCAACAATGTCCCAACAATGTCCCAACTTTTAAGACCTATGCAAGGCCTATGCAAATCCCCGCACCGGAATACCTATTCCAGCATCTGTGGAATTTTTATTAGGCACCATCGACGGCAAAACGGTTGAACAATGGCGCGCCTTCTTCGACATCCGTTCCAGTTCCTACCACAAACCCATGTAACCCCTCTGCCTCTCCGCCTCTCCGCCTCTCCGCCCTTCTGCCTCTCCGCCTTTCCGCCTTTCCGCCTCTCCGCCCTTCCGCCTTTCCGCCTCTCCGCCCTTCCGCCTTTCCGCCCTTCTGCCTCTCCGCCCCTCCTACTCGGTGCGCATTTGGTAGTTGCCAAGTGCGCACTTTTTGTTATAAATCACCAATCACCAATCAAAAATCACAAATAAATTTGCGTATATCAAAAAAAAATCGTACCTTTGTGGTCGAAAATCTTCAAATATCATGAAAAAGAGTTTCTTAATAGGATTTCTTTGGCTGCTTCCATGTTCGCTCATTGCGAACCATTTTTTAGTGGAACAATACGACTATAGCGAACTAAAAAGTGGTGTACAGAATTGGAGCATCGCTTGGGATAGCACTGCTGTTTATGCAGCAAATTCGGATGGGTTATTACGTTACAATGGGTTAGATTGGTCTATTTTATCTCCCAATCAGGAAAGTGCTGTTTATCGCGCTGTTTTGCCTTTGGGTAAGAAAATTTACGTGGCAGGTGACGGGTGTTTAGGATATTGGTATAAAGATGAACAAGAGGCTTGGCAATATGTATCTTTACTTCCTCTGGTACAATCTATTCAGCGGGGTGTTGGAGAGAAGTTCTGGAGCATCCAAACCATGGGAGAAGATATTTATTTTCAGTCTTTTGATGGTATCATTCGATACGATGGGACACAGATGTATGATGTAGCAAGAGGGGGTTTCCAATTTTTGCTCAAAGTGGGAGAAGAACTCTTTACAAGTAATTTTGACCATGTGCTGTGCAAAGTATATCCCGATACGGTTCAAGTATTATTTAATAATCTTGCTTTCCCTGAAGAAATACGATTTGTTCACCCTATAGGTCAAGGAGTCTTTCTTGCCGGTACCACCAAAGGAGCTATTTATCGGTTGGCTCCAGGTGAAACACCTAAGTTCCAATACCGTATTACTTCTCCGGGAGGTTGTCCTGTTCGCATTGATTGTTCAACCCAACGAGGGGAACAGATTGCTATTGGTACATTAGGACATGGATTAGTGCTGCTTGATTGGAGGAAGAACACTTGGACTTTTATCACCGAGGCACTACAAGATCTAAACATCCATGGGTTATGTTATGCTGATGACAAGCAGATTTGGTTAGCATTAGATCGTGGGATTGCCTCCATTCATCTCGACTCAGACGAGTGGATCGTTTCTACTCCTAAAAATTTTGGTGTGTTTTTTGATGTGGTGAAGCATAACGAGCAAGTGTTTTATGCCTCCAATAGTGGATTATTTTCTCCTACTGAAAATATTTACGCAACCTTTTTCCCCTTCCAATTTGCCAATTACAAGAACCAATTGCTTTGTGGAGCCTTTGATAATCTATATTATTATAATGATAGAAAAAAGAGTTTTGAACCTTCACCCTATACTCTAAATGGGGTATTACAGTTTGAATGTGTAGAAACCCCTACGGAATCGTTACTTTATCTACGCAGTTATGGAGGAATATCCATCTTAAAATGGCAGAATGGACGATGGGGCTTTTTTAGTCATCCCGAACAGACAAGTTACTATTTGAATATTTTACCCCAAGACCCGTGGACTATTTGGGCAACCCATATACAAGATGGCTTAATACGAATGCGATTAAGTGATGATTTGCAAACCATAGCCGCCTGTGACACTTTTACCACAATTGATGGAATGAGTATCCAAAATGGAATAGGGATGTTTACGATTGAAAAAACATTATATTATATTTTATCAAAAGGGGTATATAGATACAATGAGACTTTGAATAATTTTGAAAATGTTCCTTCTTTAAGTTCGTTAGTGGAAACTCAACCCAATTTAAGGCAGATCAAATCTCAATCCAAAGATGAGGTTTGGATCATCAGTAATGATCGGTTGTGTTTGTATAAGATTAAAGATGAACAGGCGGAATTGTTGTTTTATAAATCGTTTGTACACAATAATATTTTGTGGTATGATGGGCACTGTAACCTACGTGTAGTAGAAGATAGTTTGGCCTATATATCCACCTCTCGCGGTACTATTCTTTTCCGTATCCATCAAGGGGGACAATCGCAATCCAATCGTTCGTTATTCGCAGAAAGTATCACTTATATTGATCATGGTAAAAAGCACCACGTACCTCTTGCAGATGTAGTAAGACTCCCTTATACAGCTACGAATATCTGTGTTTCTATCGCCGGCTGTCCTAAGAATTTTAGTGCGCGATATCTCTCCTATTTCTTGAGTGGTGTCTCGGCTCAGTGGTCCGGATGGCAGTCCACGGGTAAGATACAATTCGAGAAACTGCCCGATGGTAAATACCCTTTGCTTGTTCGTTCAAGTGCCGATTATCAATCTGAAACCCATGTGATAACTCTTCAGATTGCGCCACCATGGTATCGGACTTGGATTGCGTGGCTTTGTTGGTGCGTGTTGTTTATCGTGATTTTGGGTTTGTTTTGGTTGTGGTTGTCGCGTCACATCACCTATCGTGAATTACGTAAACGACACGAAGAGCAGGAGAGAAATTTTCGTGAAAACATGCGGCATTTAGTTCATAAACAAGAAGTGTTAGATGCTGTAATGGAAGAAGTAGAAAAGCAAAAAGAACAACTTGGTCAACTTTTCCCAAAGGGATTGGAATCGCGTCTGACAAAAATCATCACTTCCGGTAAATCGGAGAAAGATAAGTTGTTGACGTATGAGAATTATTTTGTAGAGTCTCAGCGCGAATTTATGATTCGCTTGCACAAGGCATATCCCGACTTGTCGGCTTCAGAGTTGCGCTTTGCATGTTTGATACGATCGAACCTCACCACGAAGGAAATAGCGGAGATTCTTAATGTTATTCCTCACTCGGTAGAGTTGCGTCGCTACCGCCTCAAGCAGAGTATAGGATTAACGAAAGAGGATAGTCTATCTGCCTTCATTTTCTCGATTTAATGGTCTTGTAGAGTATTTGTAGTAGGTAATAAAAAGCCGAAATTTTGCGTATGTCAATTAAAAGTTGTAATTTTGCAGTCGTAAACGAAAAACACGGTTTACTTAACAAATTTATTAACCTTTTAATTTTTTATTCATTATGAAAAAAATTCAACTTTTTGTTGCCGCATTGGCAATGGTTTCAATGAACGCTTTTGCTATTGATTATCCAGCAGGTGCTCCGACCACTCCTCCCGCAACTCCTACTGACATGGCTTGCACAGGTATCCTTGGTTTCAATTATTTTGATGATGCTAACCTTGGTTTTGGTGTTCAACAATGGGCAGGTATTGCATGGCAAGAGTTAGAGTATGCTGATTATGATGCAAAAGTTCTGTTCTGCGACAGCATGGCTTGGGAGTGCACCACAAACTGGGGTGCAGACCGTTATGATTTGAGTGCTTATGCTTATCTGCACTTTGATCTTTACACCACGGTTGATTCTAAGATTAAATTGACGATCGAATCAACGAAGACTTCAGAGGGTGGTGTGATTGATTTCAAGGATGGTCCTGTTGTAGATCTTGTTGCTAATCAATGGAATAGTTTTGACCTGCCTGTTTCCAACTGGGCATTTGACATGAAGACAGTTCGTTACGTCACTTTCGAGAACTTTATGTTAGCTGATGGCGAGACCTCTGCTGAAGGTAATGTTTTGGCTATTGGTAATGTTTATGCAACTAACACCACTTCCGATTTACGCACGACTCGTGCAACGAAGAGCGCAAAGAAATGCTTTGATGGCAACAACTTCGTTATTGAAGCTGACGGCGTTCGCTACAACGTTTTAGGTGCTATTGTAAAATAAAATAGCCCCTCCCGACCTCCCCAAGGGGGCGGGGTAAAATAGAAGCAGGGGGATGATTCCCCCTTGCTTTTTCTTATTTCAAATATACCTTATTTATTAATTAATTTATATTATCATGAAAAACAAAAAACTAATTTGTTTATTAGTGAGCCTGATTGTATCAGTGGCAATGATGGCTCAAACAATGGTTTCGGGTTCAGTAGTGGACGAGATGGGAGAACCTTTGGTAGGTGCTTCTGTCCGTATTGTTAACACCGAGACAGGTACTATTACTGATTTTAATGGTGATTTTGTTTTACAGAATGTAGCTGCCGATGCCATCATTGAAGTTAGTTATATGGGGTATTTGCCTTTTGAGTGGAAAGTGGAAAGTGAAAGTGTCCGCATTCAACTCAAACCCGATGTGCGGAATCTTGAAGAAGTGATTGTGGTGGGTTATGGTGCTTCCAAAATTAAAGACTTGACTTCTCCTATTGAAGTGGTAAAAGGGGAGAAAATCAGTGCCGTTCCAACATCCTCTGCTATGAGTGCTTTACAAGGTCAGGTGGCGGGTGTGAATATTGTGAACTCGGGTGCTCCCGGTTCTAGTCCAACGGTAACCATTCGCGGTTTAGGATCCTTCCTTAGCAATGCACCATTATATGTAGTAGATGGAATGTTTTATGACGACATTAGTTTCCTCAATAATAATGATATCGAGGAGATTTCTGTTATGAAAGATGCCTCGGCTGCCGCTATCTATGGTGTGCGTGCCGCTAATGGTGTGATTATTATCACCACTAAACATGGTTCTAAAAACCAACGTCCCAACGTAACCTACGATGGTTATGTGGGTGTTCAAACTGCGATGAACCTACTACCGATGTGTTCCTCTAATGAATATGCAGAACTATTGATGGAGGCAGACCCCTCGGCCTATAAGACACGTTTTGACAAGTCTATAAAAGCATACGGAGGCACCTATGATGCGGAGACCGGTAAATATAGTTTAGGCCAGAACACCAATTGGTATCAACAATTGCTTCGTCCTGCGGTTATCACCAACCATAGTCTTAACATCACAGGAGGGTCGGACAAAGCTACATACGGTGTGGGTATGAGTTATATCTATCAAAATGGTATCATGAATACCAAAAACGACTATAACAAGATGACTTTCCACGGCAATGTTGAATATTCGCCTTTTAAGTGGTTAACGGTTGGTTTTAATGGTTTGTTTTCTAATAACAATATTCAACAACCGAATAATGCAGCTTGGCAACAAGCATTTAATATGCCGGGTATTTTCCCTGCCTACGATGAAACGACCAAAACCGAGCAAAATTATGGTTATGCAACCCCTACCACGGTAGGTTTAGGTGCTAACTTCTATAATCCGGTTGCGACCGCGCAAATATATGACAGCCAAACGAAAAACAATCAATTATTGGCTAATGTATTTGCTCAATTTAACATCTGGGATAATCGTTTCCAACTCCGTACATCTTACAGTTACAACTACAAGGGTACGCAAGATGTCAATTATATGCCCGCATATAAGATTAGCAATTTCCAGAAGAACGCAACTTCTTCCCTCTATAAACGAATGGCTACCAATAACGATTGGATTTGGGATAACACGCTTACCTTTGCAGACCAATGGGGTAAACATGCTTTCAAAGCCATGCTCGGTTTAAGTCTTCGTGAAGAGCGTTTTGCTTATATGGATGCCACGGCTCAAAATGTTCCAGAAGGCAAAGAGAGTTATAAATATATCAATCTTGGAGATGCTTCCAGTCATGTGGTTTCTGATGGAGGATCACGTTATCACACCTTCTCCTATTTCGGTCGTGTCAGTTACAGTTACGATGACCGCTACATGGTCATGGCAACCCTTCGTCGCGATGGTAGTAGTAAGTACAATGAGAAATGGGGCACGTTCCCTTCTGTAGGTTTGGCTTGGACGATTAGTAATGAGCCTTGGGCAAAGGGACACAAGAACTTTGACTACCTCAAACTGCGTGCTTCGTGGGGTCTGTTAGGTAATGATAAGATTGCTCCCAGTTATGGTACAACTCAATCTGACCCACAAACGGCAATCTTTGGTATCAACACAGAATTAAATGGATTTATCAACACTTCCACTTTCTCATGGTTGAGTTGGGAAATGGTTAATGAGACCAATGTGGGAACCTCTTTCGGTTTTTTTGATAACCGCTTGACAGGAGACTTAGATTGGTATTATCGTTTGACTCAAAACGCTGTTTGTTATCCAAAAGTTCCAATGCAAGACCTAACGATTGCCGGAAACTGGGCAACCATTCTTAACACGGGTGTGGATTTGAATTTAAGATGGGAACATAAAGTGAATAAGGATTGGACATATTTTATCGGTGGTAATGTTGGTTATCTGCACAATGAGGTGAAGAGCCTGAGAGATAACATCAAACAAATCAAGGATAATGGTAAGGTTGTTCAAAAAGTGGGTGAGAAGATGAACAGTTATTATGGATTAAAAGTAATTGGCGTTTATCAAACCGAGGAAGAAGTGAAGAACGATCCTATCGCTGTAGCGAATGGGTTGGTTCCGGGCGACTTCAAATACGAAGATGTCAATCATGATAATAACATCAACTCTGATGACATGCAAGTGCTTGGAAGTTATATTCCAGATGTAACCTATGGTATTAACCTCGGTTTCAAATATAAAGGTTTAGATTTGAGCGTTTTATTTGCCGGTCAGGCCGGCGGTGAATTATGGAATCGTAAACGCGCTTTGCGTTATGCTTGCAGTTCTTATAACTTTGATAAGAACCAATACGACACTCGTTGGCATGGTGCAGGAACATCTAACACCACTCCCTCTGCTGCCGGATTAATGAAAGCATGGAACGTTGGTGATAGTCAAGATGCAAGTTACTTTGTTGAGTCTTCCGACTATTTCCGTATTCAAAATATCACACTCGGTTATTCCTTTACCAATGTAGGTGTGGGAGCATACAAAATGCCATGCATCCGTTTAGCCCTCACTGCAGATAAACCGTTTACCAGTTTCAAAGCAAATTCGATGACTCCGGAATTAACTGATGTTTATGGTTGGGACACGGAAGTGTATCCTATTACTGCCACATGGTCTTTCTCTGTTCAACTTAAATTTTAATGAGAATTATGAAAAAATATAATTTAGTTTTGGCCTTTATGGTCGGTCTTTTAATGACTAGTTGCCATTTCTTAGATATAGATATGGAGAACACTGTAGCCGCATCTGCTGTAGATTATAGCAATACTGCTAATATGTATCAACCCGTCATTGGAGCTTATGCTCAATTGCGTATTTCCGGTTGCCACTGGGCAAACAATATGTTGTGGACGGGTCGTGATGACGACATGACTTCCGGTCGTAAAGATGATCAAGGAGATGCTTTACGTTTTGGCTATCGTGGTGGTTATAACTACCAAAACTCCTATTGGGCACTGCGCAACGCATGGGTAACAATGTATGAGATTATTCGTACATGTAACTCGGCACTTGAAGCTTTGGATAATTATGCCAAATATATTAAGGATACAAATTCTGCTGATTATGCGGATTACCAAAGTTATGTTGGTGAAGTAAAAACGATTCGTTCTTGGGCTTATTATTATCTTGTGACCACTTTTGGTCCTTGCGTCATTTTGAAAGATAATTCGCAAACGAATTTTGTCCGTTCTACGGTAGCTAATGTGTATAACTACGCAATGGGTGATTTAAAAGCATCCTACCCAAACATGAAACGTCTTCACCCCTCTCAAATGGTACATAGTGGAGCTTTCTCTGCCTATACTGCTGAAGCGTTGTTAGCACGTTTTGCTTTAATTACAGGCGATTATCAACTTGTTAAGGACTTGACCGGTGATATTATCAATAGCGGCAAATTTGCTTTAGCAACCGCCGGAGATGATTACTATAATATGTTTAAGATTCCCGGCAAATTATGTTCAGAGAGTATTATGGAAGTTCAAGTTAGCGACTTCGGTAATCCGTCAGGCAAATACATTGGTGTAGATCAATGGTTCGTTTGCCAAGGTCCTCAATTGATTAATAAAGATGGGGCAGACGTATCCGGTTGGGCGTTTATGCGATATAATCCAGAATTCCTCCAATGGGCTAAAGATCGTGGTGAAAGCAGTCGTTTAGAAGTTAGTTTCTTGCTTGCCGGTACCACTTTGCGAGATGGTACACAAGTAATCCAAAAAGATCCGGGCGGAGCACTTGAGATATATAATGGTAAGGCATATATCACAGAAGATCAAAAAACCGCAGGGAACACCGAATTTGGGCGAAATAATAATGTTCGTTTACTGCGTTATGCAGAAGTGTTACTTATGAATGCAGAAGCGAATGCTCGTCTCGGAGGAGATGCGCAAACACCATTAGATGCCGTTCGTTCTCGTGCCGGTATGCCTTCTGTTTCTGCCACTGTGGAAAATATCTTAGATGAACGCCGAATGGAATTATGCGGAGAGTGGGGATTAAGATACACAGACCTTGTCCGTACACAACAAGCTGCCACTATCTTAAATAACGAAACACTCCTCCCTCGCGATGTGGCTGCAGGACAATGGACGACAGACAAAACCTATTGGCCTGTCCCCGGCGAATTGATTATTGATCTCCCCGACTTGCTACTTGATCCTAAATGATGATTAATATAAAAAAAATATATTGGTCTTTCGCGGGTGCTCTTACTTTGTTATTGTTTAGTTGCAACCCTCCTATAGAAAACAAGCCTTCACGTTCTTCTGATAGTACTAATACCTCAATCAATCTGCTATTGGATAGTGTTCAGCGTGCTTCGTTTGATTATATGTGGACAGGCGCTCATGCCCAATCGGGATTGGCTTTTGAACGTATCCATATAGATAAGAAATATGGAGGTAACGATCCAATGATTATCACTACCGGTGGTTCGGGTTTTGGTATAGCTGGACTCGTGGTAGCGATGGAACGCGGATTTATCTCTCGTCAACAAGGTGTAGAACGTTTACAAAAGATCGTTTCCTTCCTTGCCAAAGCCGATCGTTTTCATGGGGTGTGGCCTCATTGGTTGCATCCTAATGGGAAAGTGGCTCCTTTTTCTAAAAACGATGATGGAGGAGATTTAGTGGAGAGTTCGTTCCTTATGGAAGGATTACTTATCGCTCGCCAATACTTAGACCCCAATGTGGCTTCTGAGAAAGCCGTGATAGAGGGGATCAACAATCTCTATCAAACGATGGAATTCGACTGGTATCGCAACAACCAGAACTGCCTCTATTGGCATTGGTCGCCTAACAAAGAGTGGGTGATGAATATGCCCATTCGTGGATGGAACGAGGCACTGATAGTGTATATACTCGCTGCGGCATCACCAACGCACACGATATCCAAAGAAGTCTATACCCAAGGATGGGGTAAGAATATAGGGAATCTCAATAGCGTAGTTAAGACGCAAGCCAAAAACTGGCCTTTGTTTTGGGAACATTATAGTTTCATTGGTTTAGACCCCCGCAACTTAAGCGATAGATATGCTACCTCCTATTGGGATTTGTTAGTTGATTATGCCAAAGTTCATTACGATTATTGTGTGGACAATCCCAAACATTATCCCAATTATGGGGCTAATTGTTGGGGATTGACAGCGGGCTATTCTCCGGAAGGTTATGTGGCTCATTGTCCTAATGTTGACAAGGGTGTTATTACAATGACTGCTGCATTGTCCTCAATGCCTTATTTACCGGAGGAATCACAAGCCGCTCTTCAATATTTCTACTCACGAAAAGAAGAGTTGTGGGGTAAATATGGTTTCTACGATGGTTTTTGTGACAGCGAAAACTGGTGTCCACACCATTACCTCGCTATTGATCAACTCACTATTGCGCCAATGATAGAGAACTACCGTTCTGGACTGCTATGGAAACTCTTTATGTCTTGTCCTGAAGTCCAACAAGGTCTCACTAAATTGGGATTTACGTACTAATTTGTAAAAAATAGAAAGCGATTTGGAAAGAAAGTCGCTTTTTATTTGCACAATTAAAAAAAAAGCAGTACCTTTGTGGTCGGAAAAATGATATACTATGAAACACCATTCCCCCTTTAGGCTGATGGCAGCCTTTTCTATCGTAATAGCACTCACTGCTTGTCAAAGCAAAGAAGAACGCTTCGTCAATAACCTTATGCGTCAGATGACCTACGAGGAGAAACTCGGTCAACTCAACCTCTTACCCGTCAACGGCGAGATAGTGACCGGTGCTACCGTAGGCGAATATGACCTCGGCGACCGCATCGCTAAAGGCGAAGTGGGTGGACTATTCAACCTCAAAGGCGTAGATAAGATCCGCGAAGCCCAACGCATCGCTGTCGAACAATCGCGTTTAGGTATCCCCCTCATCTTCGGAATGGACGTTGTCCATGGTTACGAGACTATCTTCCCTATCCCCATAGCTTCTTCCTGTTCGTGGGACACAGCAGCTATCCGCCAATCGGCTCAGATAGCCGCCAAAGAAGCCACTGCCGATGGTATATGCTGGACTTTCTCCCCGATGGTGGATATCAGTCTCGATGCACGCTGGGGACGTGTCTCCGAAGGTAACGGCGAAGATCCGTTCCTTGGTTCGGCTATCGCCCAAGCCATGGTCAAAGGCTATCAAGGACAAGACCTCACAGACCCCACCACGATGATGGCGTGCGTCAAACACTTTGCTGCCTACGGTGCGGTGGAGGCAGGACGCGAATATAACATGGTGGATGTGAGCGAATACCGAATGGCCAACGAATACCTGCCCCCTTACAAGGCGGCTATCGATGCCGGCTGCGGTTCGGTGATGGCGGCATTTAATACGATCAACGGCTTGCCGTGCCACTGCAACCCATGGCTGCTGACGGATGTGCTACGCGATCTATGGGGATTTGACGGATTCGTGGTAACAGACTATACGGCTATTAAGGAGTTGATAGAACACCGAATGGGTGCCGACCTTGAGACCGTAGGAGCACGTGCCCTCGAAGCCGGCTGCGACATGGATATGGTTTCCGAAGCCCTCACTATCCAAAAGAACCGCAAAGCCGTGGAGGCCGCTTGCCGCCGCGTGCTGTTGGCTAAATATAAACTCGGTCTGTTCGATGACCCCTACCGCTATTGCGATGACCATCGTCGTGCTACGGATATCTATACCGATGAGCATCGTGCCCTCGCACGGAAACTGGCGACGGAGTCGTTTGTGCTGCTCAAAAATAGGCTGAAGGGCGCGGCTGCAAGCAGCCTAGAGGCGACAGGCGACAGGGTTTTGCCGTTGGCAAAAACAGCAAAGGTCGCCCTTATTGGTCCGCTGGCTGATACGCGGGCGAATATGCCCGGGACTTGGTCTGTGGCGGCTACGTTTGACCGCTACCGCACCTTGCGCGAAGCGTTTGCGGATGTGTTACCGAAAGGGAACCTACTCTATGCGAAAGGTTCCAATATCTTCCACGATGCCGAGTTAGAAGCACGCGGTTCGATGTTCGGTCGCGAGATACGGGATAACCGTTCTGCAGAAGAGATGTTACGCGAAGCCGTTCGTGTTGCCCGTCAAGCGGATGTGATTGTGTTAGCCGTCGGTGAGACCTCCGAACTCTCCGGCGAATGTGCCAGTCGTACCGACCTTACGATGCCCGATGCCGAACGCGACCTGATAGATGCTTTGGCTAAGTTAGGCAAACCGATGGTGATGTTGAACTTCTCGGGTCGCCCTGTGGTGCTCACCCACGAGTCTGAGGTCTGCGACGCTATCCTGCAAGTGTGGTTTGGTGGCTCCGAGACGGCAGATGCTATTGCGGATGTAGTCTTTGGTAAAGTCAGCCCTTCGGGCAAACTGACCACCTCTTTCCCTCGCTCGGTAGGACAAGAACCGCTGTATTATCGCCAACAATCAACGGGAAGACCTTCGCCTACGGAACAGTTTATAAAGTTCTTAACGTGCTATATCGACGAAGCGAATACACCGCTCTATCCTTTTGGGTATGGGTTGAGTTATACGGAGTTTGAGTGGAAAGTGGAAAGTGAAAGTGGAAAGTGGTTAGAGGACGGAGCGAAGCTCCTACAGGACGGCGCAAGCGCCTACAGGTTAGAGGTGAAGGTGAAGAATACGGGTAAGATGGCGGGGGCAGAGGTGTTGCAACTCTATGTACGTGCCCACCACTCCACGTTGGCTCGTCCGGTCAAGGAACTGCGTGGGTTCAAACGCGTCTATCTGGAGCCCGGGGAAGAGACAACGGTTGCCTTTGACATAAATGAAGAGGCCGTGGGTTATTACACGGACCTCCAACATTTCGTAGTAGAGAAGGGTCTATACGACATCTATATCAACTCTACTTTAGTAGGAACGATAGAGAAGAATTAGATCTTCTTCTTAGCAATAGCGGTTGCTATTTCCGGATCCACAAGGATACGACCGCAGAACTCGCAAACGATAATCTTCTTACGCAGACGGATATCCAACTGACGTTGTGCCGGAATCTTAGCATGGCAGCCGGCGCAGGAGTCACGCTCTACGGTAACGACGGCTAAGCCGTTATGTGCATTCTTACGAATACGTTTGAAAGCCGCCAACAGACGCTCGTCTACTTTCTTTTCCAACTCAGCGGAACGAAGCATCAACACTTCGGTTTGCTCCTTGGTTTCCTCAAGGATAGATTCCAATTCGGAACGTTTCTGTTGCAAGTCCACCGTTTTCTCCTCGATGTCCTTACGAGTGTCCTCTTTTTCTGCTTGGAGTTGTTCTAACTCTGCCGAGAAGTTCTTAATTTTCTTTTGGCTGAGTTCGATGTCGAGTTGTTGATACTCAATCTCTTTGTTCAAGTTATCGTACTCGCGGTTGTTACGCACGTTGTCTTGTTGCTCTTTGTAACGAGAGATACTGGCGTTCGCATTCTCAATACGAACACGATGATCAGAGATTTGCGTTTCGCACTCTTTCATCTTCGACTCAATATTCGTCAAACGGGTCTTAAGACCTTCAATCTCATCACTCATATCCTTAACCTCTTGGGGTAGTTCCCCTGCCAGGATACGTAACTCATCCACTTTAGAATCTACTTGTTGTAGTTCATAAAGGATTTTCAGTTTGTCTTCTACAGTTAGTTCTTTTGCCATATTATTGTATTTAGTTTATGCGTTTATTCGTTTAGGCGTTTAAGCGTATTATCCTTTTTTAGCGCCGACGCCGGTTTTGGTGGCGGTGACGGCAGACTTTTGCGTTTTCACTTGTGCCTTAGCAACGGGTTTCTTTGTAGCCTCTTTCTTCTCGACAACCTCCTTGGGGGCATCTTCGTCTTCTTCTTCCAAAGAGAAGTCTGTGACACCGGCATTGATGAGGACATTATACCACTGAATGAGTTTGCGGATATCACTGGGATAAACGCGCTCGCGGTCAAAATTAGGCAAGAACGAAGCGAAATACGTACGCAAAGCCTCGTTATCGGCATTCTTAATATCAATAGAAGCCGGTTTGAGACCTTCTTTCTGCCCAAGTTTAGTGAGCACTTCGTTGAGGGCGATATCCTCATCTAACGTAAACATCGATACATCCGCTAACGAGATAATCTTATCACGAGCGAACGTGGGAATACGTTTTCCATCTAACAAGGACTCTACAATGAGGGTATTGTTCCCTCGCGAAACGAGCTTAAAAAGCCCGGGTTTACCAGTAATGGCGAGAATGTTCTTAAGCATATTGTATTGTGTTTTGTTCTAATTTTCAATCAGGGCGCAAAGATACAACTTTTTTTTTATATACGCAAAAAAATCTTTGTATTTTTACTAAATCACCCTATATTTGCCTCTAACTTACCTTAGGTCGTTGACAAAAACCCCCTCTTTCTCAATGGTAAATTCGTTTTTACCTTCCGTAGGGTTGGTTATCTTCGGGTTGGTCAATCGCAGGGTTGTTTGTTTATCTTTTTCCTTCACTACCAAACGCTTGGGGATGGTGTCGGCATCCACGAGTAACGTCATTCGTATTATCCCTGCCGAGGTTTCGTTAGGAATGACAGTGATTAGTGTTCCTTCTTTCGTTTGTTCCTGTGTCACCGCAGACTGAGGTACCAACGCTTGGGCAAAGAGGAAAGGATTGGTCATGATTAGATCCTCTTGCGTCGGCGTGGAAAGGGTGAGTTCCTTGGTGTCCTCCGAATAGACATACAACGTTTGTCCATTATATGCGGACTCCATATCTAACATTGACACGCGAAAGAGCGTTCCCTGCATGGTCAAAGTACCTTGATAAGTGAGGGATTGCGCTTGCTCTGTCGTCACGGAGAGCGTAAAATCCGACTGCAACCGCTGACTCTGCAAGGTGGTGAGCAAAGAAGTGATGATAGCAATAAATAACATTACTGTTGGTGTAAACGTTCTAATAAGTTTTCTAATTGCGAAAGGTCTTGGATGAGCACATCGCGTCCCTTCGGTCCTTTGTTAGGTCCCACGATACCCGCCATCTCCAATTGGTCAGACAGTTTGCCGGCGCGGTTATATCCAATCTCAAAGGCACGTTGCAAACGAGAAGTGGAGCCTTCTTGTTTACTTACCACAAACCGTGCCACATCGTCAAACATCGGGTCAAGGTGATGGGCATCCACGCTGCTGCCTCCGTTATCTTCACTTCCTTCGGGCACATATTCGGGCAGTTGGTAAGGCTGCAAGTAATGTTGCTGTTCGCTCACGTGTTGCACGATAGCTTCCACCTCGGGAGTGTCCACAAAAGCGCACTGAATACGCGTGAGGTTGCCGCCACCCGAGTAAAGCATATCTCCTTTACCGATGAGTTGGTCGGCTCCCTTAGCGTCGAGAACCGTACGGCTATCCACTACAGACTGTGTGCGGAAAGCGATACGTGTCGGGATATTGGCTTTGATGGTACCGGTGACAATCTTCACATCCGGGCGCTGGGTGGCAAGAATCATGTGCATTCCTACCGCACGGGCTTTTTGGGCAAGGCGTTGAATAGGACGCTCAACCTCCTTACCGGCTTGCATAATGAAGTCTCCGTACTCGTCAATGACGATAACCAGATACGGCATAAAATGGTGATGCAGAATCTTATGCGTTTGGAGGTTCTCGACGTCCTTCTCGGGATTGAGGCGGCGCGAGTTGAATTTCTCGTTATAATCTTCGAGATTACGCACATTAGCATCCGCGAGTAACGTATAGCGATCCTCCATCTCAATGACGAGGGAGTTCAAGGTGTTGATTACTTTCTGGCAATCGGTGATGATAATATCGCGATCCTCTTGGTCGGGCATGGCTGCCATGTAGTGACGCAAGAGCGGTTTGTAGATAGAGAACTCTACCATCTTAGGATCCACTAAGATGAACTTCAGTTCTGCGGGGTGTTTCTTGTAAAGTAGTGAGGTGATGATGGCGTTCAGTCCTACGGACTTACCTTGACCGGTAGCACCGGCAACGAGCAAATGCGGGGTCTTAGCTAAATCGAACATAAACACCTCGTTAGTGATGGTCTTACCGATGACTACGGGCAGGCGCATCTTCTGTTCCTCTTGGAAACGTTTGGAAGCAATCACCGAGTGCATTGACACCGTTTGCGGTTTCTCGTTAGGCACCTCAATACCAACGGTTCCTTTGCCGGGCATAGGTGCGATGATACGAATACCAATGGCGGAGAGCGAAAGCATGATATCGTTCTCTAACGACTGTATTTTAGCAATACGAATACCTGCCTTGGGCACGACCTCGTAGAGGGTAACGGTAGGACCGACGGTGGCTTTGATTGACTCGATCTCGATACCGTAGTTACGTAACGTAGTTACGATGCGGTTGGCGTTGGCTTGCTGCTCCTCTTGGTTGATGATAGGGGTTGTCTCGTTGTCGTATTCGCGCAACAAAGATAGGGGAGGGAACTTATAATTCTCTAAGTCTTTTTTGGGATCGTAAGGTTCCAATTGCTCGCTCATCTCCACTTCCTCTGTCTCTTCAATAGAGAGTTCCGGATTGTCCGGCGTTTCCGGTGATTTCAGTTGTTCCGGCTCTTCCGGTGTTTCCGGTTCTATCGTGATAGGCTCGATGGTCAGTTCTTCCGGTTGGGAGGGGGTGACATCTAAGATAATTTCCGGTGCGTTAATCTCCTCCGAATCGTCTTCTTGTTCCGCTTGTTTTTTCTTAAACAGCTGTATTACTTGACGGATGTGGTCTGTAAAATGGTGATCGGCAAGGAAACAGAAGATAATAATTGTGAGTAAAAGGATGATGATCATTCCGATGGGTTGCACATAACTATTCCCCCACGTAGCTATTGCTAAGCCATGGGCGCCGCCTAAGCGGAAGAAACTGTCAAAGCCGGTGATGACTTGCACAAACCCTAACATAATCGAACCCCACACGATAAGGAAAGAGCAACAAATAAAAAGTTTCAATACCGGAACTTTTATCCATTTCATTAAGGCACATCCGTATAGTCCCGCCATCACGATGAAGAGGATGGACATAATACCAAACGTACCATCAATCAGCCAATGCGCCAAACCGGCACCGGGCAGACCAAGCACGTTGTGTACAGACTCACGCGCAGCAACGCGGTCTGCATGATTCATTGTAAGAACGGAGAAGTCTTCGTCCCCGGTGAAGAAATAGCAGATGTATGCGATGAACGCAAAGAGAGCTATAGCAAAAAGGATAAGTCCGCAAACAAAATGAGTTTTAGGATTTAGGAAGAACTGTTTGAGTTGAACACCAAAAGATTCCGTCTCCACCCGATGGGATTGAGGCTTATTGTTGTGCAATGAAGACGAATAGATAGATCGACGTGGCATAATAAATTTTTGATTTAGCGTGCAAAGGTACAAAAAAATTCTCAATAATCAAAGAAAATACTCATTTTCTTCCATTTTTTATTCAATTATGCCCATTTTTTGAATAAAAATGAAGATTTATTTGGTAATATTCAAAAATTATTGTAATTTTGCGAGTTATTTTATGCACTATGGCGAAAGAACAACAAGAATTGCTATCCTCCGGTTGTGCCTCCTGTCAGATGCGAGAGGTGTGCCAGTCCCCTGAATTGGGGAATATTCCTCGTAAGCAGAGTTGGAAGGCGGTTGTGTTAGCATACGTTGTGCCGTTCGTGGTGCTGATTGGGATTGTGATGGGTTTAGGAGGCGTATTGGATAACGAGCCTTTAGTGGGTACGATAGCCCTTTGTGCGGTGGGTGTGTATTACATTATTTTGCACATTTTTAGGCAACCGATAGAGAAGGATTTTCAGTGTAAAAACAATATAAACAAATAAGATTATGGAATTATTAACAATCTCTCTACTTGTGTTGGGTGTTACGGGGTTAGTGGCTGCGGTGCTGCTGTACTTTGTTGCGCAGAAGTTCAAAGTAGAGGAAGATCCTCGCATTGACGAGGTGCAAGAAGTGCTTCCCGGAGCCAATTGTGGCGGGTGCGGTTTTGCGGGTTGTCGTGCGATGGCAGAAGCCTGTGTCAAAGCCGACAGCTTAGACGGACTACTATGTCCGGTGGGTGGTAGTGACACGATGAAAAAAGTGGGTGACATCTTAGGGATGACCGCTGCCGAGGTGGCTCCTAAGGTGGCGGTTGTCCGTTGTAACGGAACCTGTGAAGTTCGTCCTCGTACCAGTCAATACGATGGCACTCAATCTTGCCAGATTGAGCACGCCCTTTATGTAGGAACAACGGCTTGTGGCTATGGCTGTTTAGGTTGTGGCGACTGCGTAAAAGCGTGTCCGTTCGGAGCTTTGTCTATGGACGAACAAACGGGTCTGCCCGTAGTCGATGAAGACAAGTGTACGGCTTGTGGAAACTGTGTTAAGACCTGTCCAAGACACATCATCGAACTAAGGAACAAAGGACCCAAGAGCCGCCGGATGGTAGTATTATGTGTTAATAAGGATAAAGGCGCGCCCGCGCGTAAGGCGTGTCTGAACGCTTGTATCGGTTGCAGTAAGTGCGTGAAAGAGTGTACTTTTGCCGCCATCACGGTAGAAAATAATCTCGCTTATATAGACGACAGCAAATGCCGCCTCTGCCGTAAGTGCGAAGCGGCTTGTCCGACGGGGAGTATCCACGCGATTAACTTTCCGCCCAGGAAAGTAGTTGAGAGTTTAGAGTAGTTTAGAGTTTAACTAGTTTAGAGTTGTTATGAAGACGTTTAAGATTGGCGGAGTACATCCGCAAGATAATAAAGAGTGGTCAAGTCATCGTCCCATCGTGGATTGTGGTCTTCCTGCCCATGCGGTTATCCCATTGATTCAGCATATAGGAGCTCCCGCTCAACCGGTTGTGGAAAAAGGACAGAAAGTGAAAGTAGGTGAACTGTTAGCTAAAGCCGGTGGGTTTGTAAGTGCGAACATCCATTCTCCGTATAGTGGAACCATCAATAAGATTGACACCTACGTGGATGGTTGGGGAATGCGTGGTCCTGCTATTTATATTGATGTAGAGGGCGACGAATGGCTTGACGAGATTGATCGCACACCGACGGTTGTTCGTGAGTGTAAGTTAAGTAGTAAGGAGATTATTGATAAGATCAGTGCGGCAGGTATCGTCGGTTTGGGAGGTGCTTGTTTCCCCACGCACGTGAAGTTAATGCCCCCTCCGGGGAAGACAGCTGAAGTGCTGGTGGTCAATGGGGTAGAGTGCGAACCGTATTTGACGTGTGACCATCAACTAATGCTTGAGCATGGTGAAGAGATTGTGATTGGTATTCAGATTCTTCTCAAGACCCTTAATATCCACCGTGCGGTGATTGGTATCGAAAAGAATAAACCCGATGCTATTGCTCGAATGAAAGAACTAACGAACCGCACCTTAGGTATTGAAGTTATTCCTCTCCAACTCAAGTATCCGCAAGGAGGTGAGAAACAACTCATTGACGCTTGTGTCGGACGACAAGTACCGAGTGGAGCACTGCCCATCGAGGTGGGAGCGGTAGTGGATAATGTGGCTACCATTTATGCCGTTTATCAAGCCGTACAAAAGAATCAACCGCTTATCTCGCGTGTGATGACAGTAACGGGCAAAGAGTTACTTAATCCCGGGAACTTCCTCGTTCGTTTTGGAACCCCATTAGCTGATGTTGTTGCTCTCGCGGGAGGTATCCCCGAGACAACGGGAAAGATTATTGGTGGTGGTCCGATGATGGGTCGTGCAATGAATAGTATCGATATGCCGTCTAACAAACGTATTAGTGGACTATTGTTTATGCCCGAAAGCGAGAGCCGTCGCACGGAACCCGAGAACTGTATCCGCTGCGGTAAGTGCTTGAGTGCTTGCCCGATGGGATTGGAGCCTTATCTGCTTGCCAAATATGCGGAACACGAGATGTGGGACGAGTTAGAGGCGCATAATGTGATGGACTGCATCGATTGTGGGTGCTGTCTGTTTACGTGTCCGAGTCATCGTCCGTTGTTGGATTATGTTCGTTTAGGTAAAGGCAAAGTAGGCGGGATTATTCGCGCCCGTCAGGCAAAGCCTTAGTTTAGAGTGGAGAGTTTAGAGTTTAGAGAAGCCGTCTAGTTTGATAGTTTAGAGTTTATAGTTTAGAGTTTAACTAGTTTAGAGTTTTTATGAATAAGTTAATTGTTTCACCGGCGCCACACGTTCATAGTGGAGATAGTGTGACCCGAAACATGCTGTTAGTGATTATCGCATTAGTTCCGGCCTTTGCGGTGTCTATTTGCTCGTTTGGTTGGAGTTCGATCATCACCACAGCTATCAGTATTGCCGCTTGTGTACTCACAGAGTGGGTGATTAGTAAGTTTGTCCTCAAAGTGAAGCCGACTTTATTGGATTGCTCGGCTATCTTGACAGGTCTGCTGCTTGCTTTCAATCTGCCGGCTAACCTGCCTTGGTGGATCGTGGTTATTGGTGCTATTGTTGCCATAGGAGTAGGAAAGATGAGTTTTGGAGGATTAGGACAAAACCCCTTCAACCCCGCTTTGGTGGGGCGTGTGTTCCTGCTCATCTCTTTCCCTGTACAGATGACCACATGGCCGCGTCCTCTCGGTTTCGCTACGCAATATGTAGATGCCGTTTCGGGAGCAACCCCCCTTGCTGCGTTGAAGACGGCACTCAAGACGCATAGTTCCGAAACATTACAACAACTGCCTGACCTTTGGCACATGTTGATTGGTTATACAGGAGGTTCGATGGGTGAGATGTGTGCTTTTGCATTGATTATCGGTGGATTAGTGCTTATTTTTACCCGTGTCATCACATGGCACATTCCGGTGAGTATTCTTGTGACGGTAGCCGCTTTTGCCGTTATCTCGTCTTGGACAGGTATTGTACCCGAAGGTATTGACACGTGCCATTACATGGCAACGACGTTGTTGTCGGGTGGTCTGATGCTCGGTGCTTTCTTTATGGCAACCGACTATGTTACCAGTCCTATGACCGGTTGGGGAAAGATTATTTTCGGTATTGGTATTGGTATCATCACGATGGTCATTCGTACGTGGGGTGCTTATCCCGAAGGCGTTTCCTTTGCCATCCTTATCATGAACGCTACCGTTCCGTTGCTCAACAAGATTCGACCGGTTCGTTTTGGCGCGCCAAAACGTAGTTGAGAGTTGAGAGTGTAGAGTTTAGAGTTTAAAGAAGCCGTCTAGTTTGATAGTTTAGAGTTTAATTAGTTTAATGTTACGAATATGAATAAATTAGAAAGTACATTTCCTAATATGGTAATGAGTTTAGTTTTAATTACCGTGGTAGCCGCCGCGGCGTTGGCAGGGACGTTCCTTTTAACAAAGACGCGTATAGAGGATCAAGCCTTGCAAGCAAAGGTTGCGGCACAAGCAGCCGTTCTTAATGGGCAAGAAGGTCAAGCCATTGAGGTAGAAGCCAATGGTTTTGGTGGACCGATGAGAGTGATGGTTGGTTTGGCTTCTGATGGTACCATCTTAGGATACGAGATTTTGGAACATAGTGAGACACCGGGTTTGGGTGATAAAGCCGGAGAGTGGTTTAAGAATGCAGACAAGCCCGGTCAAAACATCATCGGTCGTAAGGCAGGAAACTTAACGGTAAGCAAAGATGGTGGTGAAGTGGATGCTATCACAGCAGCAACCATCTCGTCTCGCGCTTTCCTCAAAGCAATTAACAGTGCGGTGGCACAAATAGAGGGGTGCTGTGGTGCAACCCAAGTAGACGGGTGCGCAGGTGCCACAACGAAAATAGAAACGGAGGATAGTCATGAATAATGCAGTCAAAACATTAACTAACGGTATTCTCAAAGAGAATCCGACGTTCGGCTTGGTGTTGGGTATGTGCCCCACGTTAGCCACCACCACGAGTGCTATCAATGGAATGTCGATGGGACTGGCCACGATGTTCGTGCTTATTTGCTCGAATGTGGTTATCTCTCTTTTGAAGAGCCTTATTCCCGATAAAGTGCGTATCCCTGCTTTTATTGTTGTGATTGCCACGTTCGTGACGATCGTGCAGTTAGTGATGCAAGCTTTTGTGCCGCCTATCTATGCGACACTGGGTCTGTTTATTCCGCTGATTGTGGTGAACTGTATCGTCTTAGGTCGTGCTGAAGCATTTGCTGCAAAGAACAGCGTGGGGTTGAGTGCCTTAGATGGCATCGGAATGGGATTGGGCTTCACGTTGTCGTTGACACTGATTGGTGCTGTGCGTGAGTTATTGGGTACCGGACATATTTTCAATCTGCCTATTATCAACGAACATTATAGTATGCTTATCTTCGTTCTCGCTCCGGGTGCGTTTATTGTATTAGCATATCTGATGGCTCTTATACAGAAAGGAATGAAAAAATGATTTACTTCTTGATTTTTATCTCGGCCATTTTGGTCAATAATATTGTTCTCAGTCAGTTCTTAGGTATCTGTCCTTTCTTGGGTGTTAGTAAGAAGATTGACACCGCCTTGGGCATGAGTGCAGCGGTGACGTTTGTGCTGACCCTTGCGACCATAGTAACGTATCTTCTCAACCTTCTGCTCGTTCGTTGGGGAGTGGGATTTTTGCAGACGATTCTCTTCATCCTTGTTATTGCTGCGTTAGTACAGATGATTGAGATTATCCTCAAAAAGATCTCTCCCTCGCTTTATCAAGCTTTAGGTGTGTTCCTTCCACTAATCACCACGAACTGCTGTTTGTTAGGTGTAGCTATCTTAGTAGCCAACGGAACATACAAGTTACCGATGGTAGGTGGCGTGGTTGCGGAGCCTACCTTGCTCATGGGTACCCTGTTTGCTTTTGCTACGGCATTAGGTTTTTCGCTTGCCTTGATTTTGTTCGCAGGAATACGGGAACAACTGGCATTAAATAATATCCCCAAAGCAATGCAAGGAACACCGATTGCGTTGCTCACTGCAGGACTGTTAGCGATGGCATTTATGGGATTTAGTGGCGTTGTATAAGAAAAAAACGCATTTTTTGCTAAAAAATCCCATAAATATTTGCACAATCCAAAAAAAAGCCGTATCTTTGCACGCTCTTTCAGTGGAAAGAGATATAAAAACATCCGAGAAGTACAACTTCGAGGATAGAGGAGGAATCGCAGGTTCCCCTGTTGAAGCAGAGCTTTGACATCGAACCAAGCGCATTCCGACGAAGCCCAGGTGGCGGAATCGGTAGACGCGCTGGTCTCAAACACCAGTGGAGCAATCCGTGCCGGTTCGACCCCGGCCCTGGGTACAAAAGGAGGTGAAGGGCCTCCTTTTTTACTATCACAAACAATAAATTATAACCCATTTTTAATCATGCTCAAACCAAATGTAGTGATTAAGTTTTGCGGCGATTCGGGTGATGGAATGCAATTGACAGGAAACATGTTTTCCTCTTTGAGCGCTATCCTTGGTAACGAGATTTCCACCCTTCCCGATTTTCCTGCAGAGATTCGCGCCCCACAAGGTACGTTAGGTGGCGTGAGTGGCTTCCAAGTGAATTTAGGTAATGGTGTTTATACACCAGGAGACAAGGCCGATGTATTAGTGGCTATGAACGCTGCAGCTCTCAAAGTCTGCACGTTAGGTAGTAAGTTCAATCAAGCCGGTGCTCAATACAACGAGAAAGACTGCACCTTCAAGAAGAATGCCGTTGTTATCATCGACACGGACGCTTTCTCGGACAAAGATTTAGAGAAAGCTCTTTATCAAACGCGCAAGATGGAGGAAGTCTTCACCGAACTCGGACTGCCGGAATCCATTCAGATTGTACCCGTGGCGCTGACCCGACTAACCAAAGAAGCTTTGAAGGACAGCGGCTTAGATAATAAGGCCATTCTGAAGTCTCGTAATATGTTCGCGTTGGGTATTGTTTGTTGGTTGTTTGACCGCCCATTAGACCAAGCTATTCATTTCCTTGAAGGGAAGTTCGCTAAGAAACCCGCATTGATTGCTCCTAATATTAAGGTCTTGACGGATGGTTTCAACTATGGGAATAACCTCGCTCTGAATATTCAAACTATACAGGTGGAGTCTTCTGCCGACTTGTCTCACGGCACTTACACTTCTATTGCCGGAAACAAAGCTACCGCTTGGGGGCTCATTGCAGCTGCCGAGAAAAGTGGTAAACGCCTGTTCTTAGGTTCTTATCCTATCACGCCGGCTACGGATATCATGCACGAACTCGCCGGTCGGAAGGACCAAAACGTGATGGTCGTTCAAGCCGAAGATGAGATAGCCGGTGTTTGTACTGCTATCGGTGCCAGTTTTGCGGGAGACTTAGCCGCTACGACTACTTCGGGTCCCGGTCTGAGTCTGAAGTCCGAGGCTGTGGGGCTGGCTGTCATGGCAGAACTGCCTCTCGTAGTAGTGGATGTACAGCGAGGTGGCCCTTCGACGGGTCTGCCTACTAAGACCGAACAAACCGACTTGTTGCAAGCCGTTTATGGTCGTAATGGTGAATGTCCTGCTGTCGTTTTGGCCGCGTCTACCTCTGCCAACTGTTTCCAGTTTGCATACGAGGCCGCTAAGATTGCGTTGGAGAACATGACACCTGTTGTTCTGCTGACGGATACGTATCTGGCTAACGGTACTGCTCTTTGGCGTATTCCTAAGATGACGGAACTGCCCGAAATCAAACCGCAGAGCGTTCCCGAGGAACTGAAAGGCAAATATAGTGTTGCGCTACGTGATGAGAATAACATCCGCTATTGGGCTACGCCCGGAATGGAGGGTTATGAGCATCGTAATATCGGCTTGGAGCGCGACAGTGTGAAGGGTAGTATATCGACTAATCCCGAGAACCACGAGAAGATGATTCTCGCCCGTCAAGCGAAAGTAGATCAAGTAGCCAATAAGATTCCCGAACTCAAAGTGATGGGGAATGTGAAAAGCGATACCCTGCTTGTGGGTTGGGGTTCGACGGAAGGTCATATCCACGCTGCGGCAGATGAAATAGGTTGTGCTATGGTTCATTTCAACTACATCAACCCTCTGCCTAAGAACACAGCCGAAGTGCTAAAGTCCTACAAACGCGTTATTGTTTGCGAGTTGAATAATGGTCAGTTTGCTTCCTTGCTGCGTTCGAAAGTGAGTGATATTAACCTATTGCAAGTCAACAGCATGAAGGGGCAACCTTTCCAAGTAGAAGATATTGTTAAATCGGTACAGCTCTTATAATTATGGAAGCAAGTCAATTCAAAAGTGATCAATATGTTCGTTTCTGCCCGGGTTGCGGAGACCACGCCATCTGTATGGCATTACAAAAAGCAATGGCAGAAGTAGGTGTGCCTACCTATAACACGGTTGTTATCTCGGGTATCGGTTGTTCTTCTCGTATGCCTCACTACTTGAACACCTACGGTTTTAACACCATCCACGGTCGTGGAGGTGCTATCGCTACGGGTGTCAAAACCTCTCACCCCGAACTCAATGTTTGGCAGATGACCGGTGATGGGGACTGTTTGGCTATCGGTGGTAACCATTTTATTCACGAGATTCGTCGTAATGTGGACCTTAATATATGCTTGTTCAATAACCGTATTTATGGTTTGACGAAGGGACAATATTCCCCGACTTCACCGAAAGGATTTGTGTCTAAGTCCTCTCCTTTTGGTACGGTAGAACGCCCCTTTATTCCTGCTGAATTAGTGTTTGGTGCTCGCGGTACGTTCTTTGCTCGTACTTTGGATGTGGATATGCCCACTACCGTCAACTGTATGGTTGAAGCCAACAAGCACAAAGGTGCCAGTGTGATTGAGTGCCTCGTGAACTGCGTTATCTTTAATAATGGTACTCACAGTTGGATTGCAGACCGTGAGACCCGTGCCGAGCGTAGTATCGTCCTCAAACATGGGGAGAAGATGATTTTTGGTGCGAACAAAGATAAAGGTTTAGCATTGGATTATTCGAAGGGCGTTATCCCGCAACTCATCGTTGTTCCGGCTGATGATCCTCGCGTACTCGTACACGACGCTAAGATGGAAGATCCCACTTTGCATCGTATGCTCGCGCTCATGGGACAAGAGAAGTTCACGGATGTGAAGAATGCGGAGCAAGTGCCTGAATTACCGATTGCTTTGGGTGTTATCCGCGATGTAGAAGCGGAGACGTATAACGAGGCGGTCAACAAGCAGATTGAAGATATCCACGCTGCTGCTAAAGCCAAGAACTTTGACACCCTCACCCAAACTCTTGAGCATTGGGAGATGTAAATTGCCCATCTCTCTTTTTCTTTGCGTCGCGATAAAATTTGCAAATAAATTTGCATATATCAAAAAAAATCCGTACCTTTGCAGCGCAAAACGTAAAAATCTTTAAGTATGAGTGCCACACAAGCCGCGTTAAGCGAACAATTCGTTAATGTTATGGGGCCAATGATGAGTGATGCAAAAGCCGTAGATAGTGTATTTGCGTATATTCGTTTG
>JAZLHD010000049.1:0-17585 GCA_045616645.1 Paludibacteraceae bacterium | reverse complement strand
CTGAAAAACAGAAGATAAATCATGTACGCATTAGGATTAAATAATTTTTCCAGTCATATAGGTCCTGTTATTATGGGTAGGGCGCGAACGTATTGGCAGCAAAAACGTGCTCGATTGGTTAGTCAGAATGGATCAACATACGAATATCAAGTCAATGGCTCTCGAGCCTACCGTGTACGACTAACGATTGATGATAATCGGGTCACGCATTACGAGTGCGATTGTCCTTACGGAGGAGCGTGCAAGCACATAGGTGCCGCTCTCTTGCAGCATACACGAGGCGATGCAGACACATTTATTGAACGCCAACAAGCCGCCATTGAGGCAAAAACCAAAGCCAAAGAGGAGAAAAGACAATCGCGAACCACCAACCAATTAGGGGTTACGGATGATGCCCTCTATTTGCTTTGTGCGATAG
The DNA here is from genome assembly GCA_045616645.1 of Paludibacteraceae bacterium. Classification (GTDB taxonomy): domain Bacteria; phylum Bacteroidota; class Bacteroidia; order Bacteroidales; family Paludibacteraceae; genus Colicola. The sequence continues at coordinate 17,167 of JAZLHD010000049.1, read as the reverse complement.
CATACGGTTATTTTCAATTAAGCGGATACGAAACGATAAAACGCTTAGACGGCAAGAACTTTTCACAAGCCGCCATTCGAGAATGCTTGAAAGAACTGAAAAAACACGATTTGGTATCCGGCGAAATAACCAGTTATTGGTACCGATGCGAATTGAACATGGATAAGTATTTCTTTGTCATGGATGAGTTGTTCGCTCGTCCCGAATGGCAAGAAAAAATTAAAACGTTTGTAACTCAATCTACCCATTCTATTTTTTTGCGTGAGTGTGCAGAGATTTTGAACGGGAGACGAGAGGCGTTCACATACGTATATTCTCGCACACAATTCGCCGAAGAGAAATATCTTTGGATGGAAGACATACTCGTTGGTGGGTATAAACATCCCGGTTATGACCGTTTGCTAAAACAACTGCACCCAGATTTTCAAGCAGATTTGCTTAATGATTTCATTCTGTATGCCTTTGTCAAACAAGAAACAGAGTTGTTTGAGATGATTGGCAAGACGTTAGATGAGCAAGCAACTTTAACTCCCGCATTGAAACGATTAAGTATCGTTTATCGGAAGGATCTTTTCTATTATACCGGCGAGGAATTATCCTATCGTTCGTGGGATAACGATTTTAGTGCCTATAAGTATATACAAGCCACAAAAGCCTTATATGAAGGGCGTTTGGATGAGGCCATCAGTCTGTACCAAGAGGGCATTAAACGACAAAATAAAGAGATAGGAAGGAATTATATTCCCTGGGATCCGATTAGTTTCTTCCTTTATGTTGTTGCTATGGCTCTTCGCCACACAGAGGCAGATATTCAACAACTGAGAAGCATCTGCGCCAAAGAACAAAAGATGAATCCTACCATATTGCAAGCCGGATTTTCATTGGCAAAGTTCTTTAAGGATTCAGAGCAGTTTATTGACGAATCAAAACTCTATTTTGCAGCGCATACAGTCAGTGAGAATGCTACCTTAGACACGGTATTGTCCTATCTGTTATTACTTTTCTTTCAAAAAGACACAAGCCATCTGCCACGACCCAAAGTTAAGTGCGCACTTTTGCAACGCGAGTTGTCCGCTTTTATTGATACACCCGAGGGAAATTGGCCGTATCAACCTATGTTGAATCAACTGCATATTCGTCCGTCGTGGGAACTCAAACTACAAGAATTGATAAGAGATTCCGGTGGTTCTTCGGAGACAGATTCCGCCACACCTCGCAAGGTGGATAAACGCCTTTGCTATATGTTCGGATATTATGGTTATTTGGAGGTTCGCGAACAAAGCATTCTTAAATCAGGAGCATGGAGTAAGGGAAAAACGGTCTCTCCAACACGTTATAGAGAGGGCGGTTGTGAGATGGATGAGATAGATCAACAAATCTATAATGAATGGTGTAGGCGTCGTGGAAGCTACGAAACTTATCCTCCGTTTTCACTGATTTTGCCGCATCTAAAAGGAACTGACAAACTGCTTCGCGATGATCAAAGTGGGTTTACCGTTATACAAGTGGCAGAAGAACTTCCTTACATCTATACGGAAAAAGATAATGAAAAAATTAGTTTCCAAACAAACGTTCCTGAAGAAGCATTGAAGACGAATAGTAGTCTATGGTATAGTTATGATGATGACAACAATAGAATAACTTACTATCCTATCGCCACTTCCGTCAAAGATTATTTCCTAAGAATCATTCGATTGGGTTCTGTTCCGGAAGAAGCAGAACCGATGTTGGAACAGCTGTTCAGTGCGCTTAAAGGACGCGTTGAGATACAAAGTGAAATTCAAGGGGCTGTACAATTAGAAACCATAAAAGGGTCTGCTTCGCCAATCTTGCAAATCAGACCTGATGGACAACAATATCTGGCATCACTCGTTGTCCGCCCTTTGGAACATGGAGAATTGATTTTTCAACCCGGCTCAGGAAAAGAACAGATTACGGATAAAGCTGATGGGATAAGGTATCACGTACAACGTAATCTAAAAAAAGAAAACCAGTTACGCAATCAGTTATTACAAGTATTACGAGAACATATTGCTTTACCTGCTTCGAAGCGCGATGAATACGTGTTATCTATGCATGATTTGCTTATCGTTTTAGAGTTATTGGCAGAGCAGCCGGATCTGTGTTCTATTGAATGGCCTAAAGGGGAGAAGATTAAACTTCGTCAGATGGATGCTGCCTTGTGGAATATATCTGCAACGGCAAAGGGAGGTTGGTTTGAGCTTGAGGGAGAAATCCCCATTACAGAGAAAATGGTTCTTACCATGAGCCAATTGTTAGAAATAATGCGAGATAGCGATGGGAAGTTTATTCGCCTAAATACCAATGAGTTTATCACTCTATCAGAACAATTACGTCGGCAATTAGCTCGTATTGACGCTATTGCACAGGAAAGCCATGGTCATGTGCGCGTTCCGGAACTCTCTTTGGCTGTGGCTGGTGACGCGCTACACGGCGAATTAGAGATTACCGAACCTCAGCAAATACAGTCTTTGCGCCAACGCATTCGCGAGAGCGAACAACTATCTTTTGCTATCCCCGACGAATTAAATGCTACGCTTCGTGACTATCAGATAGATGGTTTCCAATGGTTGATGCGTCTTAATCATTGGGGTGCAGGGGCTTGTTTGGCTGATGATATGGGTTTGGGAAAAACGGTTCAAACGATCACTTGTCTATTGTGCCATGCCTCTGAAGGTGCGCAGATGGTGGTGGCTCCGGCTTCGGTGGTTAGTAACTGGCATCGCGAATTGGCACGTTTTGCTCCGTCATTAACTGTTTTTATGCTTAACGAGATTGCGATAGAGGATAGAGAGGAGTTTATTTTACATATAGGTGAACAGGATGTGCTTGTGACTACCTACGGACTTCTTGTCAGCGAAAGTGAAACATTAGTAAATAAGGATTGGGTGACGGTCTGCTTGGACGAGGCGCATACTATTAAGAATCGCGACACAAAAGCATCGGCAGCCGCTATGAACCTAAAAGCGCAAAATCGTATTATCCTAACGGGAACGCCTATTCAAAACCATTTGGGTGAACTATGGAATCTAATGCAGTTTATTAATCCCAACCTGTTGGGGAATTATGAGCATTTTACGGAGCGTTTTATCACACCTATTGCCGCAGGAGAACAAGAACCTAAACAGCAACTCAAACGAATGATTGCGCCTTTCGTTTTACGTCGAACCAAACAAGAGGTTGCACGCGAATTACCCGATAAAATAGAAATACGTGTACCGGTTTTGTTGTCGGAAGAAGAAATGGCGGTATATGAAGTTCTGCGCCGAAATGCAAAAGAGGAATTAGAGTCTTCGTCTTCTTTAAGTATGAATGCGCTGGCAATGATTACCAAACTACGCGAGGCGGCTTGTTCTGCCGCATTGGCAGAGAAGACTTGGACTGGTAAATCCAGCAAAATAGAGGCGATGATTGAGAAACTACTTCCAATGATGGAGGAAAAGAATAGAGTACTTATTTTTAGTCAGTTTACTTCTTTCCTAAAGATGGCTCGTGAGGCAATGGAGGAGGCCGGATTGACAGATTATTTCTATTTAGATGGCAGTACTCCTATTCGTGAACGGCAACGTATGGTAGATGCTTTTCAACAAGGACAAAAGCAAATCTTTATTATTTCGCTTAAGGCGGGTGGATTGGGACTAAATCTCACCGGCGCCAATTATGTTATTCATCTTGACCCATGGTGGAATCCTGCTATCGAACAGCAAGCCACCGATCGTGCATATCGCATCGGTCAACAGCAAAAAGTAACAGTTTATCACTTCATATCAGAACACACCATTGAGGAGAAGATTCTTCGTCTTCATGAGTCTAAACGGTCATTAGCAGATTCTCTTCTGGAAGGAACGGAAATGAGCCATAAACTTACATCCAAAGATCTTTTGGAGCTATTGGATAATTGATTTTGATCACAGACTCTACTCCTTCTTGAAATAGCTTTGATAGTTGTCGAGGAACTTTTGAACGGCTTCGGGAAGAGGACCGTAATACTCACCTCCCGAGGCATTCATGTGACCTCCACCGTCAAAGACCTCGTGAGCAAAGATATTTACAGGACGATCCCCTTGGCTGCGCAAGGAAATCTTTACCTTAATCTTACTGCCGTTGGCTAAGCTTACTTCCGACGGATTGACCTTATCCTCCCGCATAAAACACGAATAATATATATCGCTAATCTGTAATGGTAGATTGACCAATCCTTCCGCATCTCCCGACTGGAAATTGAAACGATATAACTCCTTGCGGCTGAGATAAATCAATGCTGTGTGGTGTTCGGGGAAGATGCGCATTTTCTGATACAAACAGTACCCCATCAAACGCATCCTGTCTGCCGAATATTGGTTGAACACCTTATTATAAATAGCGTCTTTGTTCACTCCGGCAGCCACTAACTGTCCTACAATCTCGTACATCTCCGGGTAGTTGCTGTTAAACGAGAAATTACCCGTGTCGGTCATCATACCCGTGTAGAGGCAGCTCGCTGCCTCTAAGTTTAGAGTTGAGAGTGTAGAGTTTAGAGTAGTTGAAAGTGGAGAGTTTAGAGTTGAGAGTGTAGAGTTTAGAGTTGAAAGTTGATAGAACAATCGAAAAACGAGTTCGGAGGCAGAGGGAGAGTCGGGATAAATGAGGTGTACCACCTCCTTTGCTGCTGCAAAAGTGGCATCCACATCAATGGTTGACAAATGGTGGTCGATGATGCAAATATCCTTGGTTTCATCGAGAACTTGTAGCAGTTTATCCCCTAACGAACCAATCCGTTTAGGCTCATGAAAATCCGTCAAAATAATCAAATCCGCCTCCTCTAACAGTTTATTCGCCTCGGTTGCCTGTTTCTCGTATATCAAATCCTCTTCGGCTCCCGGCATCCACTGCAAGAAGGATGGAAAGGCGTTGGGAATAATACAGTTTAGAGTTGAGAGTTTAGAGTTTAGAGTTGAGAGTTGAGAGTTTAGAGTGGAGAGTAACGCATGTTTCATACCTAAAGAGGAACCCATCGCGTCACCGTCGGGGGACATGTGGGTAAGAATGACAACACGCTCTGCACGCTCGAACATTTGAGCCACTTTTTCGACTTGTTTTTCGGTAAATTTGGGTAAAATCATAGTTTTTCGTTTAAAATCGACTGCAAAGATACGAAATATTTTTCAAATATTTGTATATTTCAAAAAAAAATTGTAATTTTGCATGCATTTTTGTGGAATTTGGAGTAAAGAACAAGGAAAAAAGGCAAAAAAACGATAAAAATTATAAACATTGTATTATGAAAAAGTTCATCTTTAGTATTGCTACCATCTTCATTGCGATGAGTGCTGTAGCTGATGACCAAGTCTTAATGACTATTAATGGAAAGCCCATCATGACTTCCGAGTTTATGTACATCTATCAAAAGAACAGTCAAGGTACCAACGCCGAGCAAAAGACGATGGGTGAGTACGTGGACTTGTTTGTTAACTTCAAATTAAAAGTAGAGGAGGCTCTCTCTCGTGGTTTGGACACTACGGCTGAGTATAAAAAAGAGTTAGCCGGTTATCGTGCCCAAGCTGCTGCTAAGTACATGACGGATTCGGCTGCTTTTGATAGCCTCGTAGTGATGAGTTATCAGCGCATGTCGCACCCACGCCGAGCTGCTCACATCACCATTCAATGCCCGATGAATAGTAACGATTCTGTTACGGCTGTTGCGATGGCAAAGATAGAAGCTGCTCGTGAGCGCGTTCTCAAAGGCGAAGATTTTGGTAAAGTGGCTTTGGAGGTTTCCACCGATCCCGGCGTGAAAGAGAATCAAGGTGAGTTAGGTTGGATCACTCCTTTCCGTTATGTTTATTCCTTTGAAGATGCTGTTTATAACACCCCCGTAGGAGAGGTTACTCCCATCTTCCGCAGTGGTTATGGATTCCATATTGCTTTGGTTGAAGAAGAGGGTGAGTTCAAGGAAGTTCACGCATCGCATATCATGAAGATGGTGCCACAAGATAACCAACAAGCGGTAGAGAAACAAAAGCAGGTGCTTGACTCCATCTATCTTCGTTTCCTTTATGGAGAGTCGTTTGCAGACCTGGCTCGCGAGTGCTCGGATGATAAGGGTTCAGCCATCAAAGGAGGAGATCTGGGTTGGTTTGGTCAAGGCATGATGGTTAAACCTTTCGAGGATGCCGCAATGGCAATGGAAGTGCCTTCGATTTGCAAACCTATTCGCAGTCGTTATGGTTGGCATATTATTTTCAAGTATGATGAGCGAGGTATTCAGCCATTGGAGCAGATGCGCAGTCAAATAGAGCGCAATGTGAGCAGAGACGAGCGTAGTAAAGAGATGATGACCTCGTTCATTCGTAAAGCCAGACAAGAATATAACTTGCCCGCTACGATGACCGACAACGAGGTGAAAGAGTATGCCAATCAACATCTTGAAGAGAAATATCCCGAATTCAACGCTTTGGTAAGAGAGTATCACGATGGTATTTTACTCTTTGATGTTAGTTTGGAAGAGGTTTGGGATAAAGCCGCCAAAGACTCTATCGGTTTAGAGAACTATTTCAAAGCCAACAAAAAACAATACAAATGGGATAAGCCTTACTTCAAAGGTTTCCTACTCTCCTGCGAGAGCGAAGAAGTGGCGGCTATTGCCAAACAGATTGTTAAAAACGCTCATCCGGATTCTGTACAATCCTACCTTAAACAACGTCTCAACACAGACACTACCACCGTGGTAACTTGTGTATATGGCTTATGGGCAGAAGGACAAAGTACGACGATTGATAAATACGCATTTGGAAAGAAAGATGTTCAAGTTAAGACGAACGAAAAATTACCAGTTGTCACTACGGTAGGAAAGAAAATCAAATGTCCTGAAGCATATACAGATATTCGCAATCAAGTCACTACCGACTATCAAGATTACCTTGAGCAACAGTGGATACAGAGCCTCCGCGCTAAATATCCCGTTGAGATAGACAATGCTGTTTTAGATCAAATCAAACAAGCCGAGAATAAGTGACTCGAAAGACGGTTATAGTGTGCAGCATACTCTTGGCTATTAGTCTTGGATTTACGATTTTCGCCAAGGGACGTATAGACCTTACCGATGACAAACGGTATAGTCTGCATCCTGCTACGCTATCCCTTCTTGAGCAGTTGGATCAACCTATCACCGCAACCCTGTATCTCGATGGTAACATGAATGCGGGGTTTGTGCGTCTTCAACGCGCCACTATTGATTTGATGAAGGAGTGTAGAACGCACTATTCGTCATGGAAGATAGAGGTTAGAACTCCTGATGAAACCGAACAAAAACAGCTTGTTAAGGCGGGGTATATACCGATCGTTATTCACGAAAGAGAAAGGGATGGAAAGACAACCCAAACCCCTTGCTTCCCTTATCTAAAACTGCAATATGGCAACAAACAGTGTTGTGTTCGGCTGTTGCAGAACGTTCGTGGGCGCGAACAGAACCTTAATCAGAGTATCGAGAACCTCGAATATGCGTTAGCAGAGAATCTGCACCAATTAAGGCAAAACGCTATTCAAAAGATTGCTTTTTTAGAGGGACACGGTGAACTACCCGAGGCTAATGTGTACGATTTGAGTGTGGAGTTGAGTAAGTATTTCCAAATAGATAGAGGAGTATTAGGCACCTCTGCAGATGAGTTGAATGATTACCAAGCGGTTATTGTTGCCGATCCTCAGCAAGCGTTTTCGGAAAAAGACAAGTATATCTTGGATCAATATTTGATGCAAGGTGGACACATCTTATGGCTTGTTAATGGAGTGAAATTTTCACAAACATCTTTGTCTAATCAAGGTTTTACTCCGGTTATGGGATTAGATCTTAACTTAGAAGACCTTTTCTTCAAGTATGGGTTTAAGGTGCGCCCTATCTTGGTACAAGACTTGCAATGTTTGCAAGTGCCCGTTAATATTTCTCCCTCTCGCGAACAGCCTAACTATCAACCTGTTCCATGGTTTTATGCGCCTCTCTTACTCACGTCAGAACGTTCCGCTATCACTCGAAACTTAGGACAAGTCAGTTCTATCTTTGCTTCGCCCATTGAGGTGTTGCCTGTAGATAGTTTGGGTTATGAGGTGCTATTAGCCACTTCTTCGGATACTCGATTGATAGGTACTCCGGCTAAAGTTGATTTAGCTGATTTTAATCCCAACCCCAACGAGTTTACTTATCGTCACGCCCCGGTTGCTGTAGCTTTGGAAGGGAGATTTAGTTCGCTTTACGCCCATCGTCAGGCTCCCAGAGAGATTACTCACGCAGGGCAGGCCTCTCTATTTAGTCAACCCACCAAACAGGTTGTTGTAGGGTGTGGAAACATCATTCGCAATGAGTGGGCAGAAGGACAACCTTTACCTTTGGGATTAGATAGATATTCGCAAATGGTCTTTGCTAACAAAGACTTTTTAACGAATGCTATATTATGGCTCACGGATGCGCAGGGACTTATAGAGTTAAGACAGAAACAAGTAGCCTTGCGGTTATTGAACACACAACAAGTGCTTATTCATCGCACCACGATACAATGCATCAGCACGTTAGTACCGGTGGGGATATTAATTATTTTAGGCATTGTCATCATTTTTGTTAGAAAATATAAATATTCAAAATTATGATAAAGAAACTATTTTTCCTCTCCCTCACGTTGTGTTGGGTTGGTTTAAGCTTTGCGCAAAAACCGGATCTTGATTATCCTACGGATACGATTGAGGGGGTGATTGTGTATCGTTATCCTGTTGAGCGCAGTATTGGTATTTATCGAGTCAGCGTTAACTTTGGTGTCTCTCAATCCATGGTGATTGAATGGAATCCTTTCCTCAAAGATCGAGGATTGCAGTTTGGAGACACTTTATATATCCCGTCGGGTCGTACGGTTATCTCCAATAGTTCTCCTTTGATGGAATCTCTACCGAAGGAAGCTATGCTTAATGCGACTCCCACACCTGTGGATACCATAAGTCTGCCCATCATAGAAACGCATCCGGAGCTATCACCTCTCGCCTTAGAAGGAGCAACAAGGATAGCCTTGTTATTGCCTTTGCAGGCACAAATGACTGAACGCACAGACGCACAGGACCGTTTCGTGGATTTTTATGAGGGGTGCCTGCTTGCTCTTCAGCAAGAACAAGATAGTTTGCACCCCATTCTTTTATATACATACGACATTGGTAAGGATGAGAAAATATTAAAGGAACTCATACAAGAGGGTAAATTGGATTCAATACAAGCTTTCTTGGGTCCTGCTATGCCGCAGCAAGTGATGGCTATCGATAGTTTTGTAAAGGCACGTTATATACCAACCTTAATTCCGTTTACGGACAATGTACCGACATTAGCGCAAAATCCTTCTTTCATTCGCTTCAATGTCACTGCGGAACAAGAGACGGATACCATTTTGGATTACTTCTCCAAATTAGGAGACTCCATCAATTTTGTTCTTATTGAAGGACGAGACGCCGATATCCCTCAAGACATCCGTTATATCCGCGAAGGAATTATCAGTCGCGGACTGCCTTATACAACAACAACGCTCCATAATATTATGTCAGACTCGTTGTTTCTAAGCCTTAAGGACAACGTAAAGAATATTATTCTTGTTAATGTGGAGAAGTTCAACAACCTGCAAATCCTCTTGCCTCACCTAACGGCAGGCAAACAACAGCACCAACTCTGTTTATACAGTCATTACGCTTGGCAGAAAGAGCAGATTGTCCTTCCTCAAGTGTATGCTACTATCTTTGCAACAGATGTCGTTATCTCCAAAGAGGAATACGAACAAGCATATTCCCTTTATTTTGGGCATCCGCATGCTTCCGAGAATCCCCGTTTTGACCTGTTGGGTTATGACTTGACACGGCAGTTATTGGCATTTCTTCAGAACCGCATTTTTCCTCACGGACTACAATCGGATCTCCGTTTAGAACAAGAAGGTGAAGGAGGTTTTGTGAACACCCACATCACCATTATTCAACAATGAGACGTTGGCATATATATTGTTTAGGTCTGCTGCTTATCGTCAGTATAGGAGCACAAGCGCAGAAACGAATACTCTCCCCCGAGATATATCTTGGTGTACATGGAGGTGTACTCGGTTCCACCGTACTTTTCTCACCTACGATTGACTATATGTCTCCTTTAACAAAGGGAGCGGTTTTAGGGGGTACCGGAGGATTGGTCTTCCGCTACAGCGAACAGAAATGTTGTGCCGTACAAGTAGAACTAAACTACATGCAACGTGGTTGGCGTGAGACAGGCAAAGATGCAAACAATATCGTTGCTAATTACACACGCAATCTACATTATTTGGAATTGCCTTTCTTGATGCACATCTATTTTGGTAGTCCCTCCTTTAGGGGGTTTGTCAATCTCGGTCCACAGATAGGTTATTGCATCAAGGAGGATATTATCAATCATAACCCTGAGGGAATCCCAGAACGACCGGAATACCAAAAACTTGAACATCCTTTCGATTGGGGAATAGCCGGAGGTCTTGGTTTTTATTATCGTAGCCGCAATGCGGGGGTTTATCAGTTAGAAGTAAGAGCCAACTACTCGCTTGGAACTTTATTTGATAATAAAGTGGGTGCCGACTTACAACAATCCAACTCCCTCAATGTCGGCATTCACCTCGCTTGGTTATGGGAATTCAAGAAGGATAGAGGCGCGGCTGCAAGTAGCCTAAAGGTGGAGAGGCAGAGAGGCGGAGAGGCGGAAAGGCCGAGAGGAATGAGGATAGAGGATGAAGGAATGAGGACAAAAGACAATAAATTATAACAAAAAATATGGGAAAAATTATTTCAATTGCAAATCAAAAAGGAGGCGTGGGAAAAACGACCACCGCTATTAACTTATCTGCCGCCTTAGCGGGATTAGGTAAAAAAGTCCTTCTTATTGATGCAGATCCACAAGCGAATGCATCGTCAGGATTAGGTGTTGATATTCGCGAACTCAATAGCACCATCTACGAGTGTTTGGTTAATCAGTTAGATCCTAACAAAGCTATTCTGCCAACACAAACAAAGAACTTATTCATTATCCCCAGTCATATAGATTTAGTGGGGGCTGAGATAGAGATGTTAAACATTCCTAATCGTGAGACATTGCTAAACACCTTACTCCAAAAAGTGAAAGCGGATTATGACTATATCTTTGTTGACTGTTCGCCTTCGTTAGGTCTAATTACCATCAATGCGCTGACCGCCAGCGATAGTGTTATTATCCCCGTACAATGCGAGTTTTTTGCCCTTGAAGGCATTGCCAAATTGCTCAATACCATCAAGATTATCAAATCTAAACTCAATCCCAACCTACAGATTGAAGGGTTCTTACTTACTATGCACGATAACCGTCTGCGCTTGAGTAACCAAGTATATGAAGAAGTAAAACGTCACTTTGGCGACCTTGCTTTCAATACGGTTATCTCTCGTAATGTGCGTCTAAGCGAAGCGCCCAGTCATGGGCAGTCCGTCATTGATTATGATGCCTCTTGCAAAGGAGCCAAGAACTATACGGCACTCGCTAAAGAACTAATTACCCGTCAAAAAAACTAAACCTAATAACTCATGAAACGATTAACAGGACTTGGGCGTGGATTAGACGCCTTGATAGATACCTCCCACGTGGATACGAACGGAGGAAGTAGTATAAACGAAGTGGCACTAAATCAGATTATTGCCAATCCGGATCAACCGCGTCGCACCTTTGACGAAGAGGCTCTCGAAGAGTTAGCCGATTCCATCCGCGAACACGGAGTTATCTCTCCCATCACTTTGCGCAAAAACGAAGATGGGTCTTTTATGATTATCGCAGGTGAGCGTCGTTTCCGTGCAGCGAAAAAAGCAGGATTGACCACTATCCCTGCTTATATCAAAGAGGCAAAAGACGAACAAGTGATGGAGTGGGCTCTCATTGAGAACGTCCAACGTGAGGACTTAGATGCTATCGAGATTGCTTTAGCGTACCAACGATTGATGGACGATTATCAATTAACCCAAGAACGGATGGCGGAGAAGATTGGAAAGAAACGTGCTACAATTACCAACTATCTACGTCTTCTCAAACTGCCCGCAGAAATACAAATGGGAATCAAAGATAGGAAGCTGGATATGGGACACGCACGGGCTATCTTAAGTAGCCAATCTACCGAACAACAGATTGCTATCTACCACAAGATTTTAGAGAAGGGACTGTCCGTTCGACAAGTCGAAGCTCTGGTCAACCATGCTAAATCGCTTGCCAAAGAGAAAATACAAAAAACACCTCACCCTTACTTGCGTCAACAGAATATCCTATCCGAAATCTTTCCGCAAAAAGTGAAGGTTACCGAAGGCAAACTGACGATTTTCTTTGCCAACGAGAAAGAACTAAACGAGATAATCAATCACATCCATTGAGAAAAATTCTGACTGCCATATTACTTCTCTGCTCGTTGGGACTGTCTGCCCACGAAAACGACACTATTCCAGCCCATTGGAAACCATCTCCTTATCGGGCGGTGTGGATGGCGGCTATCCTTCCCGGTGCCGGACAGATATACAATCGCAGCTATTGGAAACTACCTATCGTTTATGGTGGACTGATGGGTTGTGCTTATGCGATCGTTCTCAACCAAACGAGTTATGATACCTATAAAACGGCTTATCGAGACATCTTAACCGATGAGATCCTTTCTACCGACCCCAAACGTTCGTACAACGCTATCCTTCCCAAAGGGTACGACATTGAGCGAATGGGAGGACGAGAACGATATACACAAACCCTTGATAACCAACAAAATACTTTCCGTCGGTATCGAGATATCAGTATTGTTGCCACCCTCGTTGTTTATGGGTTATCTATCATTGATGCCTACGTGGATGCACAACTCTTTGACTTTGATATATCACCCGATTTAAGCATGAATATCGAACCCGATTTATATTACGATGCCTTGAGGCAGACACGCACACCCGAGGTACATCTTGCAATCAAATTCTAATGGAGATAGAACGCACATATTATTCGATGAAGGAGGTTCGGCAACAAACCGGTTTGACCGATGCCACCCTTCGGTATTGGGAAAAGATGTTTGAAGACCTTAACCCACGCAAAGATGGGCACGGGAATCGTTACTATACGCAAGAAAACATCGATTTCATCAAACAAATCAAGTATCTACGTGACGACCTCAAGATTACCCGCATCGAGGCTATCCGCAACGAACTCAAACACGGAACCAAACAAGTAGATGTGCGCCAGCGTGCTACCGAGATCCTGCAACGACTACGTAATGAACTCGCTGCTATACGTGCGAATATATAATTATAAGGAATATGAAGAAATTGAATATTGATTGGAAAAGTATCTTACCTTTTGTGGTAGCGATTGTAGTGTTTGTAGGTTTTGCTGTTGTTTATTGCAGCCCTTTGCTACAAGGAAAAGTGCTGCAAGCAGGTGATGTCAATAATTGGGAAGGAGCCGCACAGGAAGCGCGTGAGTTTAAGCAACAAACAGGGGAGACAACGTGGTGGACAAATTCTATGTTTTCAGGAATGCCAACCTATCAGATTACAGGCAGTACCCCTACCAATCAGTTACGAGTTTATTTAGAACGAATTTCTCACTTTGGTTTTCACACAGACTTCAATGCTATTGGTATCATCGCAGCCTATTTCTTCGGATTCTTTTTGATGTTGCTTTGCTTTGGAGTGAATCCTTGGCTGAGTTTAGTGGGAGGTTTGGCAATAGGCTTAAGCAGTTATTTCTTCTTGATTATTCCTGCCGGACATATTACCAAAGCCGTAGGATTGGGCTTCCTTGCACCTATGATAGGTGGTTTTTACGCTATCTTTAGAAAAAACTATTGGCTTGGTGCTCCTTTAATAACTATCTATGGCATCTTAGGCATCACCCAACATCCACAAATGACTTATTACATCTGCATGCTTCTTGGTGTGATGGTGATAGCAGAACTCTATATCCATATCTCTGAGAAACGCTGGAAAGACCTTGGTATAGGAGTCGGTGTACTGCTTTTATGCGCTTTGCTTATTTTTGGCACCAAACTCAGTTGGTGGCAGATGAATCAGAGTTATCTCAAGGAGACCATGCGTGGAGGGCACTCCGAACTCGTCAAAGAAACCGATGCAACCAATAAAACAGCAGGACTCGATCTTGATTACGCTACGGCTTGGTCCTATGGTATCAATGAGACCATGACTTTCCTTATCCCTAATTTTATGGGAGGTGCAAGCGGGTATGATGTCGGCACGAAATCCGTACTTTACGATCAATTAGTCAAAGCACGTGTACCCAAAGGTAGTGCCAAACAGTTCTGCCAATCGGCTCCTACTTATTGGGGGGAGAAAGCCTTCACCAGTGGACCCGTGTATATGGGGGCTATCATCGTCTTCCTCTTTGTATTAGGACTCATCATCGTGCCCGGACCCTACAAATGGGCGCTACTCATAGCCACCCTCTTCTCGGTGGCACTCGCTTGGGGACGAAACTTTATGCCCTTTACAGAGTTCTTCTTTGACTATTTCCCAATGTACAACAAGTTCCGGGCAGTGGAAAGTATCCTTGTCGTAGCCGAGATAACCATGCCCTTGTTAGGTTTCCTTGCCTTGCAACGTCTTACCTCTTCCCCTGCAGGGGGAAGTCGGAAGGGGGCTCGTCCTATCCTCATCGCTGCCGGTATCACCGCAGGTCTTTGTCTTATCTTTGCTCTCTTTGGTGGCAGTATATGTTCGTGTACTTCAAGTTATGATGCACAATGGAAAGGACAAATAGGAAATGATATTTATCAAATGATTGTCGATCAACGTGCGGCGATGTTAAAAGCCGATGCTTGGCGTTCGTTTATCTTCATTGCCTTAGCGGCAGCGGCTCTATTGGGGTATCAATATCTTTCGGAAAAGCAGTCATCCTCTTCCCCTATAGGGGGAAGTCGGAAGGGGGCTTATTTGTATGCCCTCCTCGGCATTCTTATTCTCGCGGACATGGTGCCGGTCGATCGTCGGTTCTTTGGAGCAGATAATTTTGTGAATAAAAAAGAGAGTAATCGATATTTTGCTATGCAACCTTGGGAGGAGCAAATCCTACAAGATAAAAGTCTCGATTATCGTGTTTTCAATCTTGCAACCAACACCTTCAACGATGCCCGCACTTCCTATCGCCTCAAATCGATTGGAGGCTATTCGGCTGCCAAACTACGCCGTTATCAAGACCTCATTGATGAACATATCTCACAAAACAATTGGCAAGTACTCAATATGCTCAATACCAAATATATCATCACTCGCAACGGGGTTCAGCTTAATCCCGAGGCCTTTGGTAATGCGTGGTTTGTGGATAAGGTCGAGTTCGTAGATACCCCCAATGCCGAGAGTGATGCCCTCAATACCTTGGACTTACGACGCACGGCGGTGGCGGATAAGCAATTCGCAGCGGTTTTGTCGGCACAGTCCGATGCTCCGGCCACCATTGAGATGACGAGTTATGCTCCTAATCGATTGGAATATAAAGCGAGTGTATCAGAGGATCGAGTATGCGTCTTCTCGGAGATATACTATCCTCACGATTGGCATTTGTATATTGATGGAGAGGAGCAACCGATAGGTCGCGCCAACTATACCTTGCGTGCTGCCGTTATTCCGGCAGGTCAACATGAGATAGTGATGGAATTCGTTCCTGCTGCTCTCAAGACTGATAAGTGGTGTATGGCAATATTGATTATGGCAATACTACTCAGTCTTGCAGGTCTTGGATATCTGATAGTGTCGTCCTCCAAAGTTTCCCGATAATATCCATGTTAAAGGATTGGGCTTTTTCAATGGCAGCCATTGTCATTGAGAGTTGTTTGTCGGGGTTAAGCATTAACTTAGCAAGAGCAGAAGACATTGTGTTTATGTCCCTCTCAGGAACAACTATGCCATTCTTGTTGTGGTCAATGATCTCATTGGCAGCCGCATACGAATTAAACACACAAGGGATTACACCTTGGGGCATACATTCCATGATAACCATTGGCCAACCTTCATGCGCCGATGTGGATAAAAGAATTGCCCCCTTTTGGTAGTAAGGTTGTGGGTCTTGACGCCCTACAAAAGACACCTTTTGTAATTTATATTTCTTAGCTAACCACTTGTAATAATCGGTTGAAACACCTTCTCCAATAAGAGTTAAAGTCCAATCTTTAAGAGAGGGGTTTTGTTCTATTTTTTGCCAAACTCGCAAGGCATACGAGATACGCTTAGTAGGTTCGTATAAACGTCCAACGATTAGAACTTCTTTCTCTTTATTACTTAAGTCGTCTCCATTCGGATTAGATAAGAATGGTAACGGATTGGGGATAACAGCAAACTTCTCTTGTTGATTTGACTGAGCGATATTCAAATATTGTTGAGCATAATCTCGCGTGAACACAACAACCTTATCTGATGTTGCCAAGGGGCGAGAATATCTTTCTTTTATCACAGCATAGATAAGTTTAGAACTCAACGGACGACTTATGGTAATGAGCCATTTTTTCAATGCGTCCATCCACTTGCCTTTATGGGTGAGATTGTAATAAACCAAAGAAAAATCAGAATAAGAGCAGGCCTCATATCCTGGCATAAAATGGATGCAGTATATCGTTTTTGCCTTACACTGATGTGCTATCTTATTGATAAGTGGAATAACTTTAACATACTCAATATTAGACACATTGATAACGATACGTTCTATTTTATTTTCTACCAGAAAGCCTTTTAACTCCTCTTCATGAAAGGGTAATGTCAATTGCAAACCTGCGGAAAACACTTCAGATAGTCCTCTCGGATTGACATTAAAATAGGCATTAAAACAAGTGTCTCCGCCCGAATGTACAAAATATGTACTCAGTGCCGTTACAACACGATTGATACCGGTGTTATCATTGGCACTCAAGGGGGCACACTCAAAATTCGTTATCTGCAAAATATTCATAACAATCCCTTCGTTACATTTTTTCTAAACAGAATCAGTTTCTTCCCTTTGGCAGGTTGTCCTTGCAGACAATAACCTATCCACAAAGCCAATGTTCCGCCCCATTTGACGGCCTCTAAAAAAAGGCGTTTCGCATAAGCCATTTTGGAGATGGCTAATGTGCGTTGTCGTTCACTTTGACCAACTCCTAATCCTAAG
>JAZLHD010000048.1:0-6790 GCA_045616645.1 Paludibacteraceae bacterium | reverse complement strand
TGTGTTGACCTTGTTGTTACTTCACCGCCCTATAACTTAAAAAACTCAACCGGCAACGGAATGAAAGATGGTCGTGGGGGAAAATGGTCTAATGCCGCTTTGATCAATGGCTATGCAAACTACGACGACAATATGCCATACGATGAATATTGTGCTTGGCAAAAGGCTTGTCTAAAAGAAATGTATCGTCTAATTAAGGATGATGGCGCCATCTTCTATAATCATAAATGGCGTGTTCAAGATGGGTTAATTCAAGATAGACGAGAGATTGTAGGTGATTTCCCTGTTAGACAAATCATTATTTGGAAACGCAAAGGGGGCATCAATTTTAATAGAGGATATTTTTTGCCAACTTATGAGGTAATTTATCTTATAGCCAAACCAAAATTCCAATTAACGCCACATAGCAGTGGCTATGGTGATGTTTGGGAATTTATGCAAGAGCAGAAAAATGAGCATCCAGCTCCGTTCCCTGTCGCTTTAATAGATAGGATAATTGGTTCGACGAACGCACAAGTTGTTTTAGATCCATTTATGGGAAGTGGGACAACAGCAGTATCTGCTAAAAAATTAGGACGGCAGTATATTGGTTTTGAAATTAGCCAACAATACTGTGATTTAGCAAATAGTCGTTTAGGAATCACCACCCCAAAGAAAAATCAAACAGTTATGCAAGCTTCTTTATTCTAATATACTATGGCTACTACACTACGACTTATCACAAAAGAAGAACTAATTCACAGTTTAAAAGAGATTGAATCACGAGGATGGATAAAAGTTCCTGCTTCTCGCAAAAACAACGATGGTTCGGTTGGTAATTTATTAGAAGATTTACTCCATATTCCAGAGAACAATCTTCCCATCCCAAATGCAGCTGAATGGGAACTCAAGTCTCAGCGGGAAAACACCACGTCTTTACTTACTTTGTGCCATGTAGAGCCTTCTCCTCGTGCAGCAAAGTTAGTTCCAGACATGTTACTTCCTAATTACGGATGGGCACATAAAGAAGCAGGCAAGAAATATCCCGAAAATGAAAAGTCTTTTCGAGCTACTTTAAATGCAAGAACTTTCTCCGATAGAGGTTTTAAGGTTAATGTAAACCATCAAGAGCAGAGGGTTGAAATAATCTTTGATGCATCACATTGCGATAAGACCAAACATGGAGATTGGCTTAAAGAGGTAGAGCAAAAAGTTGGGTTAGGTCCTTTCCCGACGATACCTTATTGGGGTTTTAATGATTTATACACTAAAAGCGGTACCAAACTTATAAATTGCTTCTATGTCCGTGCAGAAGAAAAGCGTGAAGGTCGCCAATTGTATTATCATTACAATAGTGTACTAATGCTAAAGCAAGTAGATAAGCAAAAATTTATTCAAGCTATTGAAGATGGCAAAATATACATAGATTTTGATGCTCGTACTGGACATAATCATGGTACTAAGTTCCGTATACCTAACAACTATGTCCCAGACTTGTATGCGGAAGCAATAAAAATTATTTAACATCTCAATACTCAAATCGTTTTTCTCCACTACCCATCCGTGAGGACCGGTAGTGTTTTTTTCAAAAAGTCACACTAAAATTTGGTAGTTTCAAAAAAAAAGTCGTATCTTGGGCAAGCTGCCTGCCGCTGTGCGGCATTCCCCCCAATGTACGGTCGCGTATTTATTAAAATGTGCAAGTTTTTCCCTTTTTAGGCAGGGCTATGCCCTCCGACCAAAAGTCCTCTAAAAATTACTGTGAGCGAGCTCCCGTAGATTTTTTTAGTCCTTTTTGTTGTTAAATTACATCTTTTTGCCTAAAAAATGAAAAAATATTTGCACATTCCAAATTTTTGTTGTATATTTGCAGGCTTTTTCGCGGAAAAGGCACTCCATGGGTGTACTTCTGCACGAGGAAAAAGCTTAACATGTTTCACTTTTTAATATCTGTTTTATGGCAGAAAATTTATCTCTCCAGAACTTCGACTGGGATGCCTACGAGAACGAATCGAAAGGCACACAAAACGAAGAAATCCTTGCTAAATACGACCAAACACTAAACGCTATCAAAGACAATGAAGTCGTTGAGGGTACGGTTATGAGCATTAACAAACGCGAAGTAGTGGTGAACGTTGGCTTCAAATCCGACGGTATTATCCCTGCAGCCGAATTCCGTTACAATCCCGATTTGAAAGTAGGCGACAAAGTAGAAGTCTATATTCAAACACAAGAGGACCGCAAAGGTCAACTCGTTCTCTCTCACAAAGAGGCTCGCACCTCTCGCAGTTGGGATCGCGTTAACGAAGCTTGCAACAACGGTGAAATCGTTAATGGTTACGTTAAATGTCGCACGAAAGGCGGTCTGATTGTTGACGTATTCGGAATGGAAGCCTTCCTGCCCGGTAGCCAAATTGACGTTAAGCCTATTCGCGACTATGACCAATTCGTTGGCAAAACGATGGAATTCAAGATTGTTAAAGTCAATCAAGAATATAGAAACGCTGTCGTTTCCCACAAAGCTCTTATTGAGGCTGAGATGGAAGCACAACGCAAAGAGATCGTTACCGGTCTTGAGAAAGGTCAAGTATTGGAAGGTGTGGTTAAGAACATCACCAACTATGGCGTCTTCATTGATTTGGGCGGCGTAGATGGTTTGTTCCACATCACCGATCTGAGCTGGGGTCGTGTTTCCGATCCGAAGGAGATTGTATCTCTCGACCAAAAGATCAACGTTGTTATCTTGGACTTCGACGATGAGAAGAAACGTATCGCTCTTGGTTTGAAACAACTCACTCCTCACCCATGGGATGCTCTTGACGCTGACTTGAAGGTAGGTGACAAGGTTCATGGTAAGGTTGTTGTAATGACCGACTACGGAGCATTCGTAGAGGTAGCAGAAGGCGTTGAAGGTCTCGTTCACGTAAGCGAGATGAGCTGGAGCCAACACCTGCGCAGCGCGAACGACTTCTTGAAAGTTGGCGACGAGATTGACGCGGTGATTCTGACCTTAGACCGCGACGAGCGTAAGATGAGCCTCGGTATCAAACAACTCAAGGCTGATCCTTGGGAGAACATCGACGCTAAATACGGTGTAGGTACCCGTCATTTCGCTAAGGTTCGCAACTTCACTAACTTCGGTGTCTTCGTAGAGATTGAGGAAGGTGTTGAGGGTCTGGTACACATCAGCGACTTGAGTTGGACCAAGAAAATCAAACACCCGAGTGAGTTCACACAAATCGGTGCTGAGATGGAAGTAATGGTTCTGGAAATCGACAAAGAGAACCGTCGTCTGTCCTTAGGTCACAAACAATTAGAAGAGAATCCTTGGGAAGAGCTCGAAGCTAAGTTTGGTGTGGACACCATCGTTAGCGGTAAGATCGTTGAACTCAACGACAAGGGTGCTGTTATCTCGTTAGAGGAAGGTGTAGAAGGATTCTGCACTGCTCGTCATTTAGCTAAAGAAGACAAGAGCCAAGCTAAACAAGGCGACGAACTGGACTTCAAGGTTATTGAGTTCAACCGCGACGCTAAACGTATCTTGGTAAGCCACCTCCGCACTTGGGAAGAGCGCAAAGAGGCTCCTGCTAAGAAAGAGTCTAAGAAAGAGGAAGCTCCCGAAATGCCAAAAGTAGAGAAGACCACCCTTGGTGACCTCGATGTATTGGCTAACCTGAAAGCTTCGATGGAAGAGGCTCCTAAGGCTGAGAAAGCTGCTAAGAAAGCTGAGAAAGCAGAAGCTCCCGTTGAGGAAGCTCCCGCAGCAGAAGCTCCTGTAGAGGAAGCTCCTAAGGCTAAAAAGATCACGAAGAAAGCTAAGAAAGAAGAGGAGTAATCTGCTTCTTAATAGAAGCGCTGTGAAGTGCTTCGATAATCGATTGAACGGTGTCCTCAGGGATGCCGTTCTTTTTTGCCCATTCTAAACGCTTCTCCACAATCTCATCATAACGTTGCGGTTGGAAAACAGGAATATTATACTGCTGCTTGTACTCCCCAATACGCTTGGCAATGTCCAAACGCTTCGCTATCAATGACCATAACTGATCATCGACTTCGTCTATCTCGGAGCGAAGCTCCATTAAGTTTCCTTCACCTGCCCGATATTTTAAGTTATTAATGATATCAATGGCTTGGGCGGGAGTGATCTGTTGTTTCGCGTCCGAAAGGGCGTGAGACGGGTCGTTGTGTACCTCTATCATCAATCCATCGTAATCGAGGTCCATGGCGAGTTGACATAAAGCGGGTACCTTCGCGGCATCGCCACTCATGTGGCTGGGATCCAATAACAAAGGTATCTGCGGCATCCTCCGTCTAAACTCAAACGCCATCGACCAACAAGGTTGATGATTGCATCCACGATGAATAGCCATCACTCGTACTCCCGCAGCAAGCAGACGCTCTACATTACCTATCCACAGATTCACATCTTCGTTGACGGGGTTTTTGATTAAGACCGCCTTCGGCTGAAAGACCGCTGACGCTGAAAGCGCATCAGCGATGGCTTGGACCGCGATGGGGTTCGCGCTCGTACGCGCGCCAATCCATATATATAAGTTTAGAGTGGAGAGTGTAGAGTGGAGAGTAGCCGTCTCGTTTATTAGTTTAGAGTTAAAAAAGTCAATTATCTTTTTTATATGTTCGGGAGTGGCGACTTCGGTAGCAACAGGAACGTTGTATCGTTCCTGCACCTCTTGCAGCCACGAAAGACCCTTCTCCCCTACCCCTTGGAAAGAGGTGGGAGAAGTACGAGGTTTCCAGATACCAGCGCGGAAGATAAGACCGCTATCGCTGAAGGACCGCTGCGCTGAAAGACTTTCTGCTGTCTCTAATACTTGCTCACGGGATTCGGCAGCACAAGGACCTAATATGAATGTCTTCGACATATTGAAGATTGACTATTGAAGATTAGTACATTAGGAGTTTGCCGGATTGGAGGATACGCTTATCGTTTTCCATAAAGGTGTAGAGATAGAACTGATTCGGGATTAAGTGAATCTGCACTCCCATCGCATTATCGAAGTTAAATAATTGTTCCTTATTATCCGAATTTAACTCAACATCAACATAGTTCGTATTTATCGTTGGCAGTTTATAGGTCATTTGGCAATGCCCATTAGCATCGTAAAGCACAAACGTCACATTCTTACGGATGGTAGCCACCACAATATCTGTCGTTCCGGGAACGTACTTAAGTAATACATCACGAGAAGAAGGCGACAGACTCTCATTGATAGGCGAGAAGGCAAAATAGATATAGTATTTACGAACCTGTTTTGCAGCCGAAATGCACACAATAATCGTGGTATCGCCCGCAGCTTTCATGTTTACACTAACCGTTGCATCAAGTGATTGAGCAATCGCCGTAACAACAGGAGGTGTAGTACCCATCTCCAGATAATAAGTATAGAACTCTTGCTCCGGAGTAAAGCCGGGTAAGGACTTGTCATCTAATAAGATATCTACCAAATAGTTATTTTCGTCTAACAATATCTGTTGCGAAATAATATACGGATTCTTTGTACCATCTTGCGCCACTACCTCAATACATAGCGTCTTATTGGCATCCATAGTCACCGTAGCCGTAGCTTGAGGATCAGACAACTGATACGTCACGTCTGCTGTTGTATAGAAGACCGTTGAGTCTGAACCTACAGGGAAGGAAACTTGATACTCTGTAACCGTCGAACGGAAGCCTTTCAAAGCGACTCCTCGCAGACTGATAGACGTTAAGTCAGCATCCGTATTCAGTCCCAACGTAATGAGCACACTATATGTACTTTGGAACTCATCATTCTCTGCAGCAACATTAAACGTAACTTGAATCATCGTCTCACCCTTATTGGAAAGGATGGTGTCACGGGTTTGGGTAATCGTTTGCTCTTCTTCTTGTTTAACGGGCGTCAGTTCGGGAACAGGTTGTCCGTAAGCAACAAACAACGAATATTGATAGGTGTCCTCTTGGAAGTCCTGTATCGGAGTTCCATCTACTAAGATGGTCGATAGGTCAGCATTCTCGGACAACTTGTGTTGGAAGAAGATTTTATAAGTCAACGTGGAACCATCTTCGGCAACCACTAAGATAGAGGTTGTATCACCTACCGTTGAACTATAGACTCGCTGTTCCTCGGTTTGCGTCTCCCAAGTAACAGAAGGCAGAGTGGCGCCTTTCTCTAAGATAACAGTATAAGACAAGATATCCACATCAAAATTCACAATGGGTTGTTGGTCAACATAAATCATCTGCAGATGAGCGTTGGAATCCAGACGCAGAAGGAAGTGAATCGTGTAGAAACGGATATTGCCATCTTCAGCTTCTACCATGATAACCGCCTTATTTAAGGCTTTCATTCCTTGTATCTCAGGCAGATAAGTTATCTTAACAACTTGATATTCATCTCCCTCTGTGAAGGATACTATCGGTTGTTGCTCGTCATCTACATAAACCGTATATTCCTCTTGACTGCTAACAAACGTTGCCAAAGGTTTATCGTTGATAAAGATATTCTGCAACGTATCCACATCCGATTTTTGTATCTCGTGCAGGATATTATAAACACGCTGGCGACCATCTTGTGCGGTCACAGAAACATGACGTTGTAACTGATACTTATCGGCAAGCACAGTATCCATTGTCGCTGTTTGATATACATCTCCTAATTCCCAATCTAAGTTCGGGAAACGACGATCACCCTTCGGCAAAAGAATGCGGTATTCATTCTGCGTAGGAACAAAACCGGGTAACAAGTCCGCATCTTGATAGATAGCCTTCAGTGTATCTACTTTAGAAACCTGATAGTCAATCATCACAATA
>JAZLHD010000047.1:0-18106 GCA_045616645.1 Paludibacteraceae bacterium | reverse complement strand
AATCCGTACAAAATCTTTTGAGCATATCCTTTTTTCTTATTTCGGGCTACGCCCTCAGAAATCATTCAAAAATCTATACAAAAATCTCTACTAAAAATCCTTTCCGCCTCTCTGCCATTCCGCCTCCCTACACTTTCTGTGAGAGATTTAGTACACTCTGCCCACTGTTATTTCTCCATTTTGTTTTCGACACGTCTTAGCCACAGTGGCACGATTAACTCCGTTTCTCGAAAAACTGGCTGCAAAATTACAAAAAAAAGTCGATTTGTGCAAATATATTTGCAAATATCAAGAATTTTTTCTATCTTTGCACCCTAATTTGCCGTAAAAGTTGTAAAATTATAGATTTAATTACTTATATGAAGAAGATTTACTTATCCATCCTTGCTTTTTTAGCGATTGTCAGTTCTACGTATGCAGAGGAACGCATCGAACCTATCCCGTTTGGGGATTTTGAGCAATGGGTGGTGAGAAACATTACGGAATCGAAACTGTTGAGTGGTAAACTCAAGACGATTTATGCCATCGGTCCAACGGATACCATCAATGGCGCTGTCCCTTATTATTATGGTCTTAATGGTAACCCGTGGTCGGTGAGCAATGCTTACGCCCGCGTCTTAGGCTTAGACAAAGTGAGTGGAACGACGCGTCCGGAACGCCGCGATAGTACCGGTTGGTGCTGTCGAATGGACTGTAAGTTAGAGGATGTGGTGGCACTCAGTATGGATTTGAAATTACAGATAGCCGGCACTATTTTCTTGGGTTGGACCTACGAGCCGGTACCTTTGAAAGCGGCTAATGACCCTTATAGTGTGGTCGATTTTGGTATTCCTTTTACGAAGCGTCCTGTCGCTGTTCAATTGGATTATAAAGCAAAGATAGCGGATAGTGATACCGTGACATACGCCAAAGCGGTAGCTCGTCCAAGGCTTATTCCGGGACGCGACTGCGCGGAGATTTATATCTATATGCAGAAACGTTGGGAAGAGGATGGTAAAATCTATGCTCTTCGTGTAGGAACCGGCTATGAGCGTATTTGGCATGATATTCCCGAGTGGGTGAATGGACATCGTGTACCAATTCGTTATGGGGATATCACCCAACAGCCTAATTACCAGGATTATGAGGGACTGAACCAGCATAAGTTCCGTACGAAGAATAGCAAAGGAAATATGGTCAAGGTAAACGAAGTAGGCTATAGCGACGAGGAGCCGACACACATGGTGTTGATGATCTCTTCGGGTTGCTATGAGGCGTTCATCGGACACGACGGAAACACGTTTTGGGTAGATAATGTATGCCTTGTTTATTGATATTAGTTGGTGGGAGTGGATCACGTTAGGCGTGATGTTCGCTGCCGTTGTGTATCAAGGGGTGTATTTTGGGTTGATAGCAGCCCCTAACCTAACCTTCCCCCCGAAGGGGAAGGAGGATAAAGAGCCTTTTCAGCCCCCGGTGACAGTGGTGGTGTGTGCCCGTAATGAGGAGGAGAACCTCGAACGGTATCTGCATCGGTTGCTCACACAGGATTATCCGTTATACGAAGTGATTGTGGTCAATGATGGGTCTGTAGATCTTACCGCGGAAGTGTTAGCTATCTATATGAAGCAAGACCATAAGCTGCGAACAACATTTGTGCCCTCGGGGGCGCGTGTGGTGAGTACAAAGAAATTAGGTATCACTTTAGCTGCTAAGGCCGCACAATATGATTATCTGCTCTTGACCGATGCTGACTGCTGTCCCGAGTCTAATCATTGGATTAGCGAGATGATGAAGGGCTTTGCTCAGCCCGAGACGCAGATTGTGTTAGGGTACGGAGGCTATTTTGAACAAGACACCCTTCTCAACCGATGGATACAGTACGACACACAGTTTAATGCACTCCATTATTTGAGTGCGGCGCGATTAGGGAGAGCGTATATGGGAGTAGGGCGTAACTTGGCTTATCGCAAAGCGTTTTTCTTCCAAATGGGAGGGTTTGCAGAGCAATTGACCACGCGAGCCGGAGATGATGATCTATTTGTGAACAAAGCTGCCACAGCGAAGAATACCCGAGTGGTGTCGAGTGCCGATAGTGTGACGTGGTCTATCGCTAAACAGGATTGGAGGAGTTGGTTGGAGCAGAAACGTCGTCATTTGAGTGTAGCACCTCATTACTCGCTGCGGAGTAAATGGCAGTTGCTATGGGAACCGCTGACCAGAGGTTTATGCTATGCCCTCTTGATAGTGCTGTTAGTGATAGGTTCACCACTAATCAAGTTAGTCGCCTTCGCGTTGATGTTCATTCGTTGGATGTGGCAGTTGGTGGCTTTTAACCTCGCTATCAAAGAATGGCGTCACCCCCATTGGGGAATAGAGATTATTCTTTACGAGGTGGCAATGCCGTTAGTACAGGTCTATTTGATGTTAACAAGAAAACAATATAAAGGAGATAAATGGTAAAAACTATACTACTATGGAAGAACAAAAATTAAACATTAACCTCACTCCCGAAGTGGCAGAAGGGGTTTACGCAAACTTAGTTATTGTGGCACATTCGTCTTCAGAGTTCGTGTTGGACTTTGTGAGAATGATGCCGGGTCTGAAACAAGCCAACGTGAAGTCTCGTGTGGTTCTTACACCCGAGAACGCTAAAAAACTGCTTTTCGCTTTGCAAGACAATATCGCTAAGTACGAGAATCAGTTTGGCAAAATACAGTTGAATGGCAAACCCGCTCCTGGGTCTATTGCACCGATGTCCTTTGGAGGAGGAGAAGCATGAGTAAGATTTTTCCGGCTTCCCAACTTATCATTAACGAAGACGGAAGCGCTTTTCACCTTCATCTACGTCCCGAGTTCCTCGCGGATAAGATTATCTTAGTCGGTGACCAAGACCGCGTGAACATGGTGGCTTCGTTCTTTGACGAAGGTAGTATCGAATGCGATGTGCAGAGTAGGGAGTTTCACACGATCACAGGTAAATACAAGGGCAAACGTATATCCTGTATCTCGACGGGTATCGGTACCGATAACTGCGATATCGTGATGAACGAGATAGATACCCTTGCGAATGTGGACTATACTACACGCGAGGAGAAAGCGGTTAAACGTAGCCTTGAGATTGTGCGCGTAGGTACGTGTGGAGGTATGCAAGAAGATATCCCATTGGGCACATTCCTCGTGAGCCAAAAATCCATCGGTTTTGATGGAGTGCTGTCTTTCTATGAAGGACGCGACCGCGTAGCCGACCTTGGTTTTGAACAGGCCCTTGTGGACTTTATCCACTATCCTGCCAAAGCGGCTCGTCCCTACGTGGTGGCAGCCAATGAGGAGTTAGTTAATCGTATTGCAAAAAACGATATGATGCGCGGTTGTACGATTGCAGCCAATGGTTTCTATGGCCCGCAAGGACGCGTGTTGCGTTGCCCGATTGCTGTGCCTGATATTAACGAGCGTATTACCGATTTCCGTTACGAAGGTCAACGTATCACAAACTACGAGATGGAAGGCAGTTGTATCGCAGGTCTCAGCCTGTTGATGGGACATAAAGCCATGACCGTGTGCTGCGTCATTGCCCAACGCAAGATAGAAGCAGCCAATACCGATTATAAACCCCGAATCAAACAACTCGTACAAACCGTACTCGAACGGATTTAGTACATCATTGCTTAATGTTTAGTGTTTATGAAAAGATTGTCAGTAATCGCTATCGCTGCTATGGCACTGATAGCTTGTCAGAAAGAACAGAAATTTGAATACACGGTGGATAAGTTTTACGATTTAGAGATATTGCGGTACCAAGTGCCCGGTTTTGATGAGCTGACGCTCAAGCAAAAAACGATGCTTTACTACCTGTCCGAGGCTGCGGCTAATGGGCGCGATATCATCTACGACCAAAACTGCCGCTATAACCTCACTATTCGTCACGCCTTAGAGCACGTCTATAGTCATTATCCCAACCAAAACGAGGAGGAGTTTGCGTTGATGGAGAAATACCTCAAACGCGTGTGGTTTAGTAATGGTATTCATCACCACTATTCGGAGGATAAGTTCTTGCCTGAGTTCACGCGTGAGTGGTTCGTCAATGCGTTAGCTAAGACCGATTATACCCTCAGTGACGAGGTATTAGAAGTCATCTTCAATCCCGAGGTGATGGCCAAACGAATGAATCAAGCACACGGGGCTGACCTCGTGATGACTTCTGCGGGAAACTATTATGGTAAAGGTGTGACCCAAGCCGAAGCTGAGAAATGGTACGCACAACACGAAGATAACTCCGCTCAACCCTTGTGGATAGGACTTAATAGTCAACTTTGCAAAGACGAGAAAGGACGTATCTATGAGCGTGTTTATAAGGTGGGAGGGTTATACGGTCCCGCTTTGGAGAAAGTGGTTTATTGGCTCAAGAAAGCCCTTCCTCTTGCTGAGACGGAGGAACAACGCTTAGCCATCGAGAAGATGATTGAGTTCAATGAGACCGGTGACCTGCAAGCATTCAACGATTATTGCATCGCTTGGGTGCAAGACCTCAACAGCCGCATAGATTTTGTCAATGGATTTACGGAGACATACGGCGACCCGTTAGGCATTACCGGTGCTTGGGAGTCGTTGGTGAACTTCAAAGATCTGGAGGCAACCAAACGTACCCAACTCATCTCCGAGAATGCTCAATGGTTTGAGGACCATTCAACTACTGATGCCAAATATAAGAAAGCCGAAGTCAAAGGTGTGACCGCCAAAGTGATTACGGCTACAATGTTAGCCGGCGACACCTATCCCGCTACCGCTATCGGTATCAACCTGCCGAACGCATCGTGGATTAGAGTGGCTTACGGCAGTAAGTCCGTCAGTATCGATAATATCTCACATGCTTATTCCGAAGCCGCTAAAGGCAATGGTTTTAATGAAGAATATGTGATAGACGAACCCACTCGCCAACTCATGGACGATTATGGTGTTATCTGTGGCGACCTGCACACCGACCTGCACGAATGTGTTGGTCACGGTTCGGGTCAACTCATGCCTAACGTCACTAAGACCTCGCTCAAGGAGCACGCTTCTACTATCGAAGAAGCTCGTGCAGACTTGTTTGGGTTATACTATTTAGGCGATGCCAAACTGGTTGAACTTGGTCTGCTGCCGAATAAGGATGCTTATAAGGCGGGCTATTACCAACAGATGATGAATGGTCTTATGACCCAACTCGTTCGTATCGAACCCGGCAAAGACATCGAAGAAGCTCACATGCGCAATCGCGCGTTGATTGCTAATTGGGTTTATGAACACGCCACAAACAAAGAGGTGGAACTCATTCAGCGTGAGGGTAAGACCTACCTCCAAGTCAACGATTATGAGGGACTGCGTCGTCTCTTTGGCGAACTGCTCAAAGAGGTGCAACGCATCACTTCCGAAGGCGATTATCTTGCAGGAAAAGAGTTGGTGGAGCGTTATGCCGTTAAGGTCAACCAAGACCTGCATAAAGAGGTTTTAGAGCGTTATCAAGCCCTCAACCTCGCTCCCTACAAAGGATTTGTCAATCCTCGTTATATCGTGGAGAGTAATGCCGATGGCGAGATTACCAATGTCCGCCTCGATTTTACGGAGAGTTATATCGAACAACACTTGCGCTACTCGCGCGATTATGGCAATTTGCCGGAGGTGAATTAGTGTAGAGTTTAGAGTTGAGAGTTGAACTTCCGATATCGAAGAGTATAGCCAATAGGCTATTGATACTACAGGCTATGCATGGTGACCCTCTCTTGGAGGTCACCTCGCTTATGCCGGAAGATGTCGTACTGTTGCACGATGCGTTAGTCTCTCTAAACTCTAAACTCTCCACTCTAAACTTAAAAAACGCCGGCACGGCATTTCGTTTCCTAACGGCATACTGTGCTCAACTTCTCGGTTGTGAAGTGGTACTCGATGGGTGTGAACGAATGCACCAACGCCCTATCGGTCCTTTGGTGGACGCCCTTCGCTTTTTAGGGGCACAAATAGACTACCTTGGTTTAGAAGGTTTTCCTCCTTTGCATATCGTGGGCAAATCGCTTGCGTCTTCACCCAATCACCAATCACAAATCAAAATTCAAACCACCCTCAGTTCTCAGTTCGCTTCAGCACTTGAACTGATAGGAGTGGCGTGCGATGCTCCCGCTTCTCCATACATAGAGATGACGCGTACCCTCATACAAAATTACCAATCCCCAATAAATAATAATCAAATAGAAGCCGACTGGTCGGCTGCGGCATTTTGGTACGAGTATGTGGCTATTCATGGGGACGAGATCACGATGCCTCAACTCAGCTTAAACTCGATACAAGGCGATAGGGTAGTGGCATCGCTCTTTGAACATTTCGGAGTGCGAACGGAGCAGACAGTGACGGGGATCACCCTTCATCGCGAAGTCGTCAAACTTCCCTTTATCCTAAACTACGACTTTGCGGCTTGTCCCGACCTCTATCCGGCGGTAGCGATGACGTGTAAGGGGTTAGGTTGCAGGTTGCAGGCGACAGGGATAGAGAACCTACGCTATAAGGAGAGTAACCGTATCGAGACGGTGCAAGCTATGCTTGCTACCCCTAAAGGACAGCGTGTGACGACTGCTCACGACCACCGAATAGCGATGGCTGCGATGGTGGCAGGGTTCGAGGTGGACGATGAACAGTGTATCAATAAGTCCTACCCGCAATTTACAGAACAGCTATGCAAGTTATTATCCCACGCAAAGGCATAAACGATGAAGGTAAGGGCAAGAAGTTTGCCTTGCATAAACTTATTTCAGCGGCAACAGACGAATACGTTTGGTTGCAGGATGATGATATTATTCCCCCTACGGCTACGCCGCCGTTGGATGCGGATTTGATTATCTTACCCTTGCGAATGTCCGAAGGTTCGGGTTCGCTGCTATGCCGATTGCAACAAGCCGAATATGCGGCGCTACAGCAAGTGACGATGACCGCTGCCAAGAAAAAACACGCCGTCTTGTGTTCGGGTGCGAACCTCATTGTTAAAAGAGAATTGTGGTTAGAGGCTTACGAAGACCTACACCCCGAGGTACCGAGTGGAGATGACATGTTTTTACTAGAAAGTGCTAAACGTCGTCATTGGGTGATTACTTGTGCGGATAGTGAGGAGTACGAGGCGGTGGTGGCACCGAAAGAGTCTTTGCGAGAACTTCTGCATCAACGGATGCGGTGGGCAGGCAAGGCTCCGTTATATACAGATAAAGACATTATACGCTTTGGTAGTGTCGTGTTGATAGCCAATCTCATTCAGTTGATTTGTCCTTTCGTTCTTTTGGTTAAGTTCCCGTTTGAATATATACTCATAAAAAAGAGAGACCCGAAAGTCTCTCTTTGGGTAGCATTGTTATTAGAGATTCTTTATCCCTATTATATGCTTATTTGCTTACTCGGCGGATTCTTCCGCAGGAGCAGTTGGTAGAGCAGCAGCGTCTAATTCTTCAGCTGCCTGTTGTACTTGCTCAACGATAGCGCTCTCCTCAGTCACAACGCTTTGTTGTGCTTTGTTAAACCCAACAGCGAAGATACTCAAGGCAACAATCAGTGCAGCCAGTGTCCAACTTGCTTTCTCTAAAACATCGGTGGTTTTTGGAGCACCTAAAACTTGGTTGCCACTAGCAAAGCCAGAAGCTAAACCGCCACCTTTACTATTTTGCACTAATACTAACAAAACCAGCAAAATAGAGAGGATAAAAATGATAATAGTAAATGCGATATACATAAGTGTATTTTTTAATAGTTAAACAATTCTACGTTTTGAGCGTGCAAAGTTACGACATTTTTTTTAATTATGCAAATTTAATTCTATTTTTTTTGCTTAAAGGGCTATTTTTACCACTTTGCAACGGTATCATTGTATATATTTTCGGATAATTCCTTCACCATTGTCTCGCAAAGTGCATCTTGTACATCGGTGAGCATCTGTTGTGAATCGAAGGTTTGGTAAGCCGAATAAGTGCGTTCAAAATTATCGTCAGGATTGATATTGTTTGTATATCGAACGCGAATGGTCATCGTCAGTTTTGTTTCCGCTGAGAACCCGTCTGAGCCAATGCCCATCGGAGTTAGTTCGTAACCGATGATTTCACCTTCTAATTCGAGGTCTCCGTTTTTACGATCAACCGTTAGGCGTGTTTGGCGAATAAACAGGTCGCGGATGGCTTCACTTAACTGATTGCTCAAGGGCGGGTGTACCAAAGCCGCATTGTTGGGGAAGTCGGCTATAGCAATGGAGTGCGTGGTGCTATAATCAATACTTGCTCCGTTGAACTTATACGAAATCGTGCAACTTGACAACACGCCACATAATAATATATAATATAAATATTTGAACTTCATAACTCTCAACTTATAAACTAGACGGCTACTCTAAACTCTAAACTCTAAACTCTAAACTAAGACACCCCGTATTCTTTAAGTCTTCGATAGAGGGTGCGTTCGGACATTCGTAATTGTACGGCAGCCTCTTTGCGGTTAGGATATTTCTCCAAGGTCTTCAGAATCTTTTCCTTCTCCTCTTCCTCTTTCGATAGGATAGGTTCATCGTGCATAACCTCTGCCACCTGATATTCGTCGGGGTTGTAGGTGGGTTGCGAAGGGGATAGGGAAGTGTGACCGCTATTTTTCAAGTCGTTAAGGTCGCGTCGCAAGTCCGCCATATCTTTTTTCATGTCAAAGAGGACCTTATACAGCAGTTCTCGTTCGTTCATGAATGTATCGCCTTGGACTTTGGAACCCGTTAGGGCGAGTCCTGTTTGGTTGCCTGCTTCGGGTAAGTATTTGCGTAAAGTAGCGGCATTGATGTCGTGATTCGTCTCGATGATGGAGATCTGTTCGGCAACGTTCTTGAGTTGTCTTACATTCCCGTTCCAGTAGTAGTTCTGTAGTAACTGACTGGCTTCTTCGTTCAATCGAACGGCAGGCATTCGATAACGCTCACTGAAATCGACAGCGAACTTACGGAAGAGCAGTGGGATATCTTCTTTTCGTTCACGCAAGGCGGGCACTTTGATTTCTACCGTATTGAGGCGATAGTAAAGATCTTCCCTAAACCGCCCTTCTTGAATAGCACGCGGGATATCAAGGTTCGTGGCTGCCACCACGCGGACGTTCGTTTTTTGTACCACACTCGAACCCATCTTGATGAATTCGCCTGTTTCTAACACGCGCAGTAGTCTTACTTGTGTTGAGAGAGGTAGTTCGCCCACCTCGTCCAAAAACAAAGTACCACCGTTGGCAATCTCGAAATATCCTTTTCGTTCAGCTTTAGCGTCGGTGTAGGCTCCTTTCTCGTGACCAAAGAGTTCACTCTCAATGGTGCCTTCCGGTATCGCTCCGCAGTTCACTGCGAAATAGGGACCATGTTTGCGGTTGGAGTACGCGTGAATAATCTGGGGAAAGACTTCCTTACCCGAACCCGATTCGCCGGTGATGAGTACCGACAAATCCGTGATAGCCACTTGTACGGCTACCTCGATGGCGCGGTTTAATTGCGGATTATTACCAATAATCCCAAACCGCTGTTTGATCGTTTGTATCTCTTGTGATGTCATAATCTAAACTCTAAACTCTCCACTCTCAACTTTCCACTCTCCACTTTCCACTACATCCGCAATGGCATCTCAATACCGAGTAACTGCATCGCACTTCTTAGCACTTTCGCTACCGCAAACGATAGTTGGATACGCAGGTTCTTAAGGGTGGTATCAGGTTCGTTGAGAATTGAGTAGTCGTGATAGAACGAGTTAAAATCGCAAGCCAGCGCGTAAGCGTAGTTAGCAATGACTGCCGGAGAGAACTCCTCTCCTGCTTGTTTGACTACCGCCGGATAATCCGCCAAACGCTGAATCAATAACTGTTCCTTCTCGTTGAGTTGTATAGCCGGAATATCCGGAAGAGCAGAGCGATCCGGAGTTTCCGGTGCCTTGCGCAATATAGACTGGATTCTCGCAAACGAGTATTGGATGAACGGACCCGTATTCCCATTGAAGTCAATACTCTCTTCGGGATTGAAGAGCATATTCTTTTTGGGATCAACCTTAAGGATGAAGTACTTGAGCGCACCCAATCCCACTTTGCGGGCGATGTCGTTGGCTTCCTCTTCTGTGATGTCGGGCAGTGTGTTTACTTTGTCCTTGCTGATCTGTTTAGCATCGCTAATCATCTTATCGATCAAGTCGTCGGCATCGACGACCGTTCCTTCACGACTTTTCATCTTGCCGTTAGGCAGTTCGACCATTCCATACGAGAAATGTACTAACTCTTTGCCAAAGGGGAACCCGAGGCGGTCGAGTAGGATAGACAGCACTTGGAAGTGATACTCTTGCTCGTTTCCTACTACATAAACCATTTTGTTTATCGGGTAATCTTGGAAACGAATCTTAGCCGTTCCGATATCTTGTGTGATATAAACGGAGGTGCCGTCCTTACGCAGGAGTAGTTTCTCGTCTAAGCCATCCTTCGTTAGGTCTGCCCAGACACTACCATCTTCGCGGCGGTAGAAACTGCCTTGTGCCAATCCTTTTTCTACTTCGCCTTTGCCCTCCAAATAGGTTTGGCTTTCGTAGTATATCTTGTCAAAATCTACGCCCAAACGTTTGTAGGTCTCGTCAAAACCGGCATAGACCCAACTATTCATCGTTGCCCATAGTTGTCTTACTTCGGGGTCGCCTTGCTCCCACTGGAACAGCATCTGCTGCGCTTGCTGGATAAGAGGAGCCTGCGCTTTGGCGGTCTCCTCGTCCATGCCTTGTGCCATGAGTTCAGCGATCTGTTTCTTGTACTCTTTATCAAAACGAACGTAGTAGTCGCCGATCAGGTGGTCGCCTTTCTTTCCCGACGATTCGGGTGTCTCGCCATTACCAAACAGTTTCCACGCCAGCATCGACTTGCAGATGTGGATACCTCGGTCGTTGACGATGTTCGTCTTCACTATATCCCAACCGCAGGCGGCTTGGATGTTCGCTATCGCATAACCGAGCAGGTTATTACGCACGTGACCAAGGTGAAGCGGTTTGTTCGTGTTGGGAGACGAATATTCAATCATCATCAGTTGATTGCGCTTGGGAGCTTGACCGTAGTGCTCGTCCTTGATGATCGCGTCTAACTGACTAAGCCAGAACGATGTTGCAATCGTGAGGTTCAGGAACCCTTGCACCGCGTTGTATTTTTCCACAACACTCTCACTTTCACTTTCCACTAACTTGTTGCCGATTTCTTCGGCAACCTGAGCGGGTGCTTTGCGTGTGGCTTTGACGAATGGGAAGACCACGAGGGTGATCTGTCCTTCAAACTCGGGACGGGTCTTTTGCAACTGTACCATCTTGTCCTCGACCTCTATTCCGTATAGGTCCTTAACGATGGCTTTAATTTGTTTTGTTAATATCTCTTCTAACATACTATAAAAAACTTTCCACTCTAAACTTATCAACTAGACGGCTACTCTAAACTCTAAACTCTCCACTCTCAACTCACAATGCTTTGCATTGTTCACGCAACCACTTCGCTTCCTCATCATCGAGCAGAGGGGCTAGGTCTTTATACACTAATGCGTGGTAGGCATTGATCCACTCTTTTTCTTCGGGAGTGAGCATATTGAGTTCCATCAAGTTCTTATCGTACGGACAGCGTGTCAGTACCTCGAACTCGTAATACGTTTCTCCCGTCCCTCTAAACTCTCCACTCTCCACTAATTTGGTTACTACCAAATTCTCTATCCGGATCCCGTACTCGTTCGTGCGGTAGATACCGGGTTCGTCGGAGAAGATATTGCCGAGTTGGATAGGGTTGGTGTTGTTATCGGTTCGGATATTAGCGGGTCCTTCGTGGCAGCCCATGAAGTGTCCTACGCCGTGTCCGGTACCATGTCCGTAGGTGATGCCTTCGGCCCACATATATTGGTGCGCGAGTACATCTAATTGGTTTCCGCGTGTGCCTTTGGGGAAACGTGCTTTCGCGAGGGCGATGTGTCCTTTCAACACTAAGGTATAATCGTGTTTCACTTCGGCTGGGATACGGGTTGGGTCACCAATCCAAAGGGTGCGGGTGATGTCTGTTGTACCTTCTAAGTATTGACCTCCGCTATCCAAGAGCAGTACACCATCGCCTTCTATGGTAGCGCATTCTTCGGGTTCAGCGTGGTAATGCACGATAGCCCCATTGCCTTTCCAGCCGGCAATCGTAGCAAAACTCTCATCGGTGAAGTGCTCGTTCATAGCACGGAACTCGTGCAACTTATCCGCTAAATCAATCTCGCTAAACTTTACACTATTGAACTTATCAACTACTCTACACTCTAAACTCTCCACTCTAAACTGTTTTCCCATCCAATGGAGGAACTTCACCAATGCCACACCATCTACGATGTGTGCTTTGCGTTCGCCCTCTATCTCTATTTCGTTCTTGATGGACATCATCACCTGTACGGGACTGGGACTGACCACGATGGCGTTTTCCTGTCCTACGGCCTCGTATAACCGTTGGTTTACGCGATTGCCGTCCATCATAAATCTTTCAGCGCAGCGGTCCTTCAGCGCAGCGGTCTTTAAGAAGTCAAACACATCCTCATACTCTTTCGTCTCTACGCCTATCTGTTTTAGATAAGTGTGGACTTCGTTGGTCAGTTTGGCGGGGTTGATGAAGAGGGTGCAACGTGTTTGTTCTACGACAACGTAGGCGATAGCGCAGGGGGTATAATCGACATCTGTTCCGCGGATATTGAGCAGCCAGCCGATCTCGTCTAATTCGCTGATGACGATAGTGTCCGCGCCTTTGGCTTTGATGGCTTCGCGAACGCGTTGCAGTTTGGAGGCAACGGATTCGCCGGCATATTCTTCTTTATATTCGTAGATAGGATTTGTCGGTATCTCGGGTCGCCCTTCTGTCCACAGTTCACGAATTAGGTCAATCGACACCACTTGTAGCCTGTCGCCTGTTGCCTCTTTCAGTTCCTTAAAATCGTTGATACTCCACATCTCCGGATTCACACCCACTAAAAATCTGTTAGCGCAGCGGTCTTTCAGCGATAGCGGTCTTTCAGCGAAGCGATCAACAATCCACTCGTTGACACTTGGGCAATCGACATCGCTGGCACGCATCAGTTGGATGGTAGTGCCTTGCAGTTCGGCTTCGGCTTGGAGGTAGTAACGGCTGTCGGTGAATAGGAGGGCTTCGTCCATAGTGACAACGACGGTTGCGCTTTCGCCTTTGAAGCCGGTGAGCCAGGCGGTCTCCATCCAATGGGGAGCCATATATTCACTGGCGTGCGGGTCGTTTGCCGGAATAACATACGCAGCCAAGTTATTGGCTTTCATCAATGCCCTAAGGGCCGCTAATTTATCGAGTACAGTTTTCATAATTCAAAATTCATATTTTAGTCTTCCGATACTTTACGACAAGGATCCTTCAAAAAACGATGTAATAAGAACGTTAAGAAGTAAGGGAATGTATAGAATCCATTCTCAAACCCAATATTGCGTTCGGCTAATTTGATTCCATAATGGATATCCTCGTATTTTTCTTCTTGAATGAGTTTACGCAAAGACAATGTTGTACCGTTTTTGGCTTTTACCTCAATAGGAATAAGTGACGTTTTATCGCGCACAAAGAAATCCATTTCCAGTGTACCCGATTCGTTTTTATAGTAATATAGTCCAAAGTCTTGTTTTCGTAGCGCATCTGCCACGATGTTTTCATAAATAGCTCCTTTATAGGTGCCAAAGTTTCGGTTTGTGCGTAAGTCCTCTTGTGCCTCTTCGTCTAAGGAAGCAATAAGCATTCCGGTATCACGATAGTAAAGTTTATATTGGTTGAAAATATAGTTGCCTTTAAGGGGAAGTTCCACGTTCTCTAAACAATAGCAAACATTTACAATTCCTGCATCATTTAGCCAATCCACGGTACCGATATATTCCCGACTTCTTGCTCCGTGTGCGACTTTGGTAATTTGGAATTTCTTATTTTCTTTAGATAAGAAGACGGAAATATGGTTATACACATTTTTGACTTTTGCTTTATCTAAGCCTTCCGCATATTTCGTTATATCTTCTTCATAATCTAACAATAATTGTTTTTGCATCTCTAATACGCCTGAGAAATTTTTGCCATTCTCAATGTACCGATTGACAATAGCCGGCATTCCTCCGATAGTCATATATGTATGAAAACAATCTAACATCGTTTGCATTTCCAGATCGGAGAAAGGCTGAAGCGTTATCATGTGTTGATAGAGTTGTTCTATATGCTTTTCGGAATACCCGCTCGCCCATAAAAACTCCTCGAAATCCATTGAATGCATCTCGTAATCTTGTTTGTACCCCACACTATTGGATTCGATCTCATTGTAATTGATACCCATTAACGAACCGCTACAAATGACATCAAATCGTCCATCAATAGCAAATGATTTTAATGCAGTTGCTGCTGCGGGTTGAGCTTGCAATTCGTCAAAGAAAAACAATGTCTCTCCCGGAGTATAAACAAAATTGGGATTAAGAAGGGAAATATTTTTTATAATTGTATTTACTTCATATCCTTCTTCAAAAATACGACGAAAGGCGGGCTGTAGTACAAAATTGATTTCTATCACGTGAAGATAGTTGTTTTTTGCGAAGAAACGTATAGACTCAGTCTTACCAACCTGTCTGGCTCCTTTAACGATTAGGGGGAGATGTTTTGTATCTTTCTTCCAATCAGTTAGATATGAATCAATTTTCCTTCTTAGCATAAGTGTAAATCACATTTTTAGTGCATAGATTTGTTGTAAAAATCACATTTTTCTATATGTTTTTGTGACTCTTTTTCACATTTTTCTCTATTTGCGACTGCAAAGGTACTACTTTTTTTTGATATATGCAAATATTTCTTGCAATTAGCACAAAAAAAGCGCCATCATAGTAAATGATAGCGCTACCTGTTTTGAATAACTGAATTATTCAGCAACAGTTGCTACTGTGTCAACAGCAGCGGAGTCTGCGCAAACTTGAGTGCAAGCTTGCTCGCATTTTTGCTCGCATTTTTGCTCGCATTTGCCTTCGCATTTGCTTCCTTTGCTGCAATTTCCGCAAGCCATAGCGCAAAGAGCGATAGCAGCGATAAACATCATCTTTTTCATACTAAAAAAAACGTTTTAATTGTACAATAAATTAGTTTTTTGTTTTTGCTTATATCAAAAACGCTGCAAAGTTACTGCTTTTTTTTGATATGTGCAAGAAAAAAATGCAATTTCTTGCAAAAAGACCTAAAAAGTGTGCTAACTTGCCTTCTGTTCAGGGTTGTTCTTGGGTTATTCTTGGCTTATTGTTGGGTTATTCTTGGCTTCGCTACATACTTTGTCTGTAGGGTGCGCGTACTTCCAACTCCGCGTGATTACCGCGTGATTACCGCCTGATTTCCGCGTTCGTCTAGGAGGGTGGCCGAGGTGTATCCCATCCTCTCCGCTTTTGGCGAATGTATAAAAGTTGGTCATGACCAACTGACCAACTTTTATATAAACGACTATAATGCTGTTTGTTATGGAGGAGTTGGTCACTTGGTCATGACCAACTTCAAATATCGAGCAAGTAAAAAACGCCCATACTTCGAGTATGTGGCGGTTTCGCCGATTTTGTTGTGGCGGTTTTGGCGGACTTGGCGGAGTTTCAGTAGTGACCGAAGTTCGATGAATATTGAGAGTCCGCCAAATCCGCCAATTCCGCCAAGAGAATGTTCAAAAACAAATCAAACGCCCCCGAAGGAGCGTTTGGCGAGAGAGTTTATATGATTTACTTTAAAAGTAAAGGATATAAGAATGTAGGTAGTTAAACCTGCTAAACTTGTATTTTACAAAAACTGCACCCTCGGCTTTTGGGTTTTGTTAATTTTGTTCCTCGGATGCATAGCGTTCCGTATAATGAAAGCGATTTATCTACGCAGGTAAACCGCTTTCGTTTTATAGGCATCTTTTTGTAAATTTTAGTATCTCTTTGGCAGTCCTATGCAAATCCCAAGAGGCTGCAATGGGCGAGAGTTGGAAGTCCCATTGTTCGAGGATAATGTGCAGCATGAAGAAATATGGATAAATGTATATTACCAGTTTTCGTCTTCTAAAACGATATTAAAATTCTGATTGATAAATTTTAGAAAATCAATAGCATGCTCTAATGAAAAACTGCAACAATTTATATATGTTTGCGCATAGACTGCTCTATCAGCGTTAGATTGTGTATTACTAAACGGGAATGCCTCATTTGGACTTACTAACGTTGATTGACTATGCCCAAAAGAATCACCTGATATATATGTATAATGGCGACAAGTTATATCCATCTTTATGCGATTTTCTTTAAAGCGAAGAGCAATATCGGTGCTGGCGTTCATTCTAATTATTTTATGATACACTATAGCGGGAATCGTAATTTGACCAATATTATAATAAGTGCCTGTGCCAGAAATCATATTATCTGTATTTATTTGAATGGCGGCATCTGAAGAAAATGCTTGGCTATACCATTTTGTGGATATAGCCTTTACCTCATTTATATCAAATATTGTATCACATTTGATAATATAAGTAAAATGGATGATTCCGTCACGATCTAAAGGGAAATCGTTCTTAAGTACGTTTGCCCATTCTTGATTATTAGCAGCATTTTTATATCGTACATAGAGACGATTAAACTTGGCGATATCATCAATGATAGCGCGGCATGAAAATCTTGAGGTATCACATGTCGTTGAAATTTGACCATATGCCAAATAATTATATAAGAGTAAAGAGATAATAAATAGCGCTTTTTTCATGATTATGATGATTTTAGAATTTTTACGAAAAGTACAAAAACAATTGATATATGTAAATTTTACCAAGCAAGAGCTATTCCTGCACCACTGCCAGTGTAATCGACTTTAAACTCCATTAGTTTTCGCCCTCTTACATATAGAGGTATGCCGACTATAGTCATAGCAGCACCAAATGGGACGAGGTAATAACTTGCCATAACACAATCCGCCCATTTATCTATCTTTTTCTGTGATACGGAATATAACTTTATCTTTCCATTTGCTAGTGCTTCCGCTTTACCACGCCCATACCCTAAAAGAATGGTACCGGCAACAAGGCTTGGAATACCGATAGATAGCGTAGTAAGACCTGCGGTTTTAAACGATTGTCCAATTTCTTTTCCAAAATCTCTGCCAGAGATTATCAAATCATAATCAATATCTACGTCATGATCTATTACTATAGATTCCCGTCTTTGATTTTGATTAAATTGGGTCAAGTCTATCTGTGTTTGTGCGCAAACGCAAATAGAAAGAGACGTTAAAAAAAATAAAAAGATATTCTTCATATGCTTATCAATGATATTATTATTTACCAAGCGAGAGCGAGACCCGCACCATTACCAGTGTAGTTGATGTTGAAGCGCATGAGTTCTTTTCCTTCTATAGATAATGGAATGCCCACAATAGTTAGAGCGCCACCAAGGGGCATAAGTACACATCCGGCAGTCGCGCATTTAGACTTGGTATCCATTTCAGATATTGACGATGTTCTCCCTGCATAACCATAAGCGATGAGGATGGTGCCAGAAATTAGCGAGGGAATACCAATTAAAAGTGAGCCTTTTGCAACACTACGCATGGCTTGTCCAACCGCATAATTAGGATTATTTGCCCTCATCATATCGGATTGTTTACGTTTGGCTTCGTAAGTTTGTATACGTTCTGTTTCCATTTGGATTTGAGTGACGAACTTTCCACTGGACGAATAGTAATGAAGTTTTCTCTCTGGCAAATAAAACTCGACAAGACTCTCCGCAGGGTACGTGATAGTAACGGAATCTTTTCCTTCTATTACCGTAAGTGTGGAGTCTGTGAATGAAACTAACTTGTATCGATTATCCCAATACTTACCAACTTTAAGAACAGAGCATCGTTCAGCGTTTACGCAGAGGGTGGCAGTCAGAGCCACGAATAAAAAGAATAGTTTTTTCATTCGAAAATAAATTAGTTGTTATGCCACCGAAGTGGCGTTAATAAGTTAATTTTCTATCGTTTTGACAAACCAAAATAAGCGGATGTCAGGTGACACTCGCGGCTATTGTCAGTTGGCATTTTATGTACAACC
>JAZLHD010000046.1:0-16028 GCA_045616645.1 Paludibacteraceae bacterium | reverse complement strand
ATCACGTTCAGACTTACATGCTTTTCGTTTTTCGTTACGGCCTTATAAACAGCAGGAACAAATGACCAATATTCTTTTGTATAATTGCGCGTAAGTAGGGGGGGGTAGAGGAGTAGAGGAGTAGAGGATTGAGGATTGAGGAGTAGGGGGGATTATCTTGTTAACATCAGTTTGATATTGATACCCACATTATCCGCTTTAACCGGATAAGAGGACGAGATGAGCGGGAACGTGCTCTCGTGATCATAGAAGAGTTGCAAGCTCACTTTCTGCGACAGGACATAATCGGCACTCAGTTTCAACGTCCACATCTTATTACCACTGCTGGCTTGAGTGAGGTTCTCCTCTACTTTACGCATTAACGTCTTGATGTCCTTATAACTTACATCAATATTCAACTTTAAGTCATTACTAACCTTCTTCTGAGCACCATTCTTATTCTTAGTCACAAAGCTCAGATTCTTAATCGTATAACCCGCACCGATAACAAACTCATCTGTGTGACCCTCCGTAATCTGTACACTTGTCACATTCATAGCTAAATTGCGCTGCTTGCGGTACTCGAACTTACAGTTCAACGAGTTCTTCAACGACATATTCAAGCCAATAAGCGGTGAGAAATTCTCACTGAGCGTCACATTCGTGATATCGTACGAGGACGACGGCATCGGGTTTCCCGTAGATACATCACGGATGAAACCTAACTGCTTATTCTCATTACCATTCACACCCACCCAAGTAGAGTGACTGCCGTAACTCCCTATAGAATATTTGCACACGTACGCGTGCGTGAGAGAGAACGAACGGAAATGGTCACGAATACCCGGTAACTTACTCAACCCATCATACGTCACACTCCAGTTCGGCAAGATATTCAAGATACCCAAGAACGGGTTAAGACTAATCTTATTAGCATCTTTACCCGTATATGCCGACAAGAAGGCCGGAACCAAGACATCTGCCGAGTTACGTGATACAGGCAAACCATTCTCTCCAACGATGTACTTTTGATCATTAGGCATATCTTTCAAAAACCCTTGACGAGGTAGTATAACATCATTGTACTGACCCTGTATCCTATTTTGTAGGACATCTCTATTTTTTAAGAACTGGTCAAAAGCAGCGTTAGCAAAGTTGTCTTCTTG
Source organism: Paludibacteraceae bacterium (assembly GCA_045616645.1). Taxonomy (GTDB): domain Bacteria; phylum Bacteroidota; class Bacteroidia; order Bacteroidales; family Paludibacteraceae; genus Colicola. The sequence goes on along the minus strand of JAZLHD010000046.1, from coordinate 14,883 downwards.
GGTACCAATCTTCGTAAACATTGTAGCCAAACCTACCGAAGTGATATTGAATGAACCGTTCATATTCTCAATAGGCACTTGTCCGTCCTGTAAGGTAATGGTTGACGTGTTCGCATAATAACGCTTACCATTCACTTGAATCTTCAACCCGGGTAGAGGCTCCAACGTCAACTTAACATCAAAGTCCGTAGTCTTTGCCCTCGTGATAGGCTGAATAACGGTAGAGTCACCTTTTACCCAATTATTCTTTTGCGCTTTCTCTATCCAATTATTCGGGAAGAAACCAAAAGCAAAGTCAAAGCCAGGAGCACTTCCTCCCGCCGCTTTAATATCTTGTCCCATAAAACCTGCTTGCGGGAAGAAACCGGGAGCGGAAAGCGACTCCGTCTCACGATAGGTTACTTGAATACGACGGATAAATGTTCCCAAATATGCGAACATATTACCCGTAATCTCTCCTGCCGACTTCTTATTAGGATCAGTCGTGGTAATCGTTACTACTAAGTTTGAACAATCCACTTGCGAAGTCAAGGCTATCGTATTCGCATCCGTAGTCTTGTACTTAACCGGTACTCGTTTGCCTAAACTATCCGTGGTTGTGATAACCACTTTTTCCGAGTTCAAACGGTGATTGATTTCAATGGTCTTACCCTTCTCTACAGCATACGTCTGCGTGTATATCTTAGGACGGAAAGTACGATTACGCTGTCTTCCTGTATAGAACTGCGTCATATCCTTCCAGTACTTTGACTTACTATACAACGTCTCCAAGTTCAATCCTCCATCAACCTGCCACGTACGTGAAGAATTGATAGAGTTACCTAAATCTACATTCCCTTGCGTCGTGGGAGCTGTACGGGTCCAACTATACGAACCATTATAACTGGCATTCGCTGTCAATGCCTCTAAATACGGAATCCTATTGAAGGGCACATTCCAACTTGCCGTGAAGGTCTGTTGATAAGTATAAGGAGAACCCCACTTAGCCAAACTACGTTGGATAGTGTTCTTCCAAACTTCATATTCGTTGTTCTGGAAATACCAAGCATATTCTTGGTCCTTGATAATCTCTTTACTATACTCACCCTCGTCAATCGTTCCATTATATGCCGACTGGAAGGTGAACTTCATATTCTTGGTGAGGTTATAGTTGATATTTACATTACGATCCCACGTAAAGTCCTTCGATGCCGATAAGTGGTCGTTAAACGTGGAAGTTGTAGCTGCCATGTCCCCCGTCAAATCACGCATTTTTAAGTTAGAGAACGTGCGGTGCATCGTAGTAGAGAACGACCACGATTGGGGCAGATAGTAAATATTAAACTCCTTCAAGAAACGAATCTTCTGCACTTTCTCTATCTTAGCAAACGGCTCCCAAGGTTTCGGGTTGAAGTTATAAGAATAAGTGAAGTTCCCCTTATGGTCCGTAGTCGTGTTCTCCTTAATCTCCGGACTATGGTCTTTCTGTCGATTATAAGATGCCGAAACAGAGAAGTTGGCAGGGTCATAGAACATATCCTTCTTCTTACTATGGATATTGATCTTTGCATTCGTTACCGAGAAAGAGGTGTTCTCTGATTCAGTATTCACCATCCCTTTCAACGAGTCACGCTCGTGTGGTGTCTCAAGACTCTCCAACGCTTCGTCTAACTTAACATCCGAGTCAAACGGATTATAATCCGGTGTGGTGGTCTGTTTAGTATAACTAACGTATGCTGGCAACTGAATCCTCGCCTTAGCAGGGAAGAGACGACCTACTTCCATCGCAGCACTAACGGCAATATTGTAGTTATTCTCCATATTACGATTGAGCACATTACTCTCAATCGACCCATAGCCCGCAGTCTCTAATCGACCCGAGACATTGAGTTGAGCAATATCACTCACTGCCAAAGCCGCATTAGCCATTGCCGCTACACCTCCTTGTTCATTAAAGGTATTCAATCGCAACTCATTGACCCAGATCTCCGCATTCTTTTGTTGATTACCAATATTGCGGATACCAATCATCATCGATTCAACCTCCTCTAAGGTTGGGTTACCCACGATAGTAACCTTATTCTCCGGGTTCTCCTTATCATAAACCACATACGGTTGGTGGATATCGGCATGCGCTTTATTCCTTGCCAGTTTGGCCTCAGTCAACGTCGTAAACGCAAAGCCGAACTGGTTCTGATCCGGCCACACTGTTCGCCTATCATTCTCGTTGTCATCGTTATAACGCCCGGGAGGTGTCACTTTTAACGGAATCTCGTACTCATAATAATTGTTCGCCAAATCGGTTCCTAATCGAATGAAACAACTGAAGTCCCCATCCGTCAGCTTATCCACATCTGCATCATTAAGCAACGCTTCTGCATGGACAAACATCTGCAATCGTTTGTAATTACGCATGTCGTAACCGCAATTCTTATACACCGCCCTTGCGTCGTAGGGGCTGAGGTTCATCACCCGTAAACTCATCGCTTGCTCGTTTTGAGCAATGAGTTGCATCTGACCCGGGTCGGTTTGACGACTGATGCCTGGAGGTAATACATAATTGATAGGCTCACGCGTAGCGTCCTCTTCAATATTCACTTTCTCCATCGTGAGCGAAGCATGAGGATTAACCGGTTTATTGACGGGGTGTAAATCCTTACTATAACTACGCCATTCACCACGCACTAAATCCAAGGTACCGAAACGCAAGAAAGTCTCTTGGTCCGTACCCGTAATGAACATACGCATAAATCGTATCGAACGGAAATTGTGAATATTTCCCACAACACGTTGATCCGATTGTTCTCCGTGCAATGGAATCTTAAACTGATACCAATGAACGGTATCTTCTCTACCATTGGCTAATTGTACCCGAGCCGACTTAATGCTCACAATATATTGCTCACCAATGCGCATATTACTTGGATTGAGCGAAACATGATACTCGTAGAACCGTTCGTATTCGTTGAGGGTGTTATCCTTATTGATATCCTCTACATCCGGCATTAACGTCGCAGCCGTACCATACGTCTCATTTTGGTCCTCCGTGGAAGGAGAGTTGCCTTCAGTACCATTGAAATGCTTGTAACGATCCATGATAGATACGCGTGCATTATCGTAATCGGTGCCACGATAATAATGATACTTATCGCCCGCTAAGTCATTGGCAATGGAGAACGGATCTTGTAACATCTCGTTCCACTTAGCCTCACCCACTTTTGCACGCACTTTCTCCTCAAAATCCCTATACGGATATACTCCGTTGTATTCAAAGTTACGCGTACTATCATTGCTCAACCCATTCATACCAACGTCTTGTTGTCTCCTTGAAGCAGGGTTATTATCAAACGCATTGGTAGTGGCATTGGTCTTGGGCACATAGCCCCAAAGGGTCTTCTCTACACGCCCCAAATCGGTGGGTGATACCGGTAAACCATGCTCAAAACTCTTCTTGCCATCTTTTAAGATATCTTCACTGACATCACCTAAGTTGAAATAAAGCTTGAAATCATAGTTAGGATTGTCAGGGTTGGTCAAGGCCGGATCCATCAACCAGAACTCAATATACTCAATGTTCGACTTTTCAAAATCGGTATTCTCCAACTTACGCATGATACCGCCCCAACAATTCCTTGCGTTTTCTGCACTGATGAGTCCATCCACACCAATCATATCACCATCAATATTATAGGCACCTCTCTCTCTCGGGTAGTAAGCCAAACTCAAGCAAGCCAATCGAGTATCCTCGCTGGCAGGCGATTGTTTGGTGGGGTATAACTCCCGTTCATAAACAATACGGTTACGATGGTCACTCAATGCATCTTTATCCTCTTTCAAGTGAGTAGGTGTGTTCGGTTGTGAGTAACCAAAGATAGGATCCACCGTGTACCAAGCCAGATGGCTGCGGTGCGAGTTGTAATGGATATCGTTCTTCTTCAGACCATCGTCGTACGGCAACGAGGTTGGTGTAGAGGCTAAGAACCAAGCACTGGCTGCGTGGATATCAATGCCGTTGATGGTGGATTCAAAGTCATCAAGGTAGGCATTACCGGTCGTTCCTACATCTTTCGAGTGACCCGGAATAAGGTGAGCGAACTCTCCATTGAGTTGGAAGGAAGAGGGTTGTGTAGCTTCTATCCACGGGATATTATTGAGCGCATTCGTCAACCATTGCAAATCCGTCTTCCATGCTAAGTTCAATCCCCAAATAGTATTCGCCAAAGGCTCATTACCGGTAGCCACTTTGGTGGTGAGCGGTTTTTCTCTCAAGTGCATCAACGTACCACCAATCATCAAGTCTTTTGTGAAACCATATTCAAGGTGGACCCCATACAAACTCTTCTGCTGCAAGGAGAAAGTGGATTGGTTCTCTAACTGTACATCAATCTTTGTTCCCGAGTCAAGAATAGCTTGGTTGAGAATGGTGACAACACCCATCGTATAATCAATGGTATAATCCACATTCTCAATAAGCGTCGCTCCACCCGCAGTAACAGTTACACTTCCTCTTGGGATATTCATCGCATTGAGGCGGATCTCATTTCCACTCGAACCTTTATAACGTCCGGAAAGGGTGAACTTGTTTTTCTCGCTTGACTCTTGCGCCTTTACCAAAGTGGAGTCATATAATTCTTGGAAACAATATTTCTTAACGAGTTGCTCGTTATATCCCAACTGCTTGGCAAGGAACTCACCAAACGGTTCCAAAACAGGGAAGATAATACGGCCACTTGACGACAGTACGGTATAACCCTCAAAATAGTCAAACTTACCATCCGGAGAAGGATTATGCTTTTGATCCATTCTGTCTAAGTTAAACACCCTCAGTAGTTGTTTACCCTTCACAGGACCTTCCGAGAGATATTGCATATCCGTGCCGACAGAGTCGTTACGATACATAATATTCAGTTCAAACTTCTCCTCTGTGAACGAGGCTGCTCCAAGGGAATAAATATTTTTCATCATCAAGTCCCAAGTACCTTTGCCTTTCTTACCATCAATCGGAGTGGTGTTGGTACCTTTCAATAACTTTAAGAACAAAGCATTGGGAGCTTTTGTATTGTCACCATTATCGGTGGAGAACTCACCCACTTGGTGCACTTGACCTCCTGCTGTATATTCGTACGCAACAGCTAACACCTCATCCGGGTTAAGGGTCGTATTTAAAGAGATATAACCCAACGCGGCATTTAACGTATATTCACTACTACTCAACCTACGAGCCGACTCAATGCGATCGTACGATTCGCCACCAACCAAATTCCACTTAGCTAACTCTTCTGCCGTATTCTCCAGATTACGAACGGCAGGACTTGTAGCAAACGTCGCATACAGATTGTTGGCCTCATTCTTTGGTAAGGCACTGGTACTCTTAGGAGACCAAGAGTCTAAAATATGTTGCGACTCGGCTTCACCCAAGTCCACAAAAGCGACGATATTACGCGCCTCGTCATATAGACCTCGCTTATTGGTAACCCACACCTCCACCTTGTCAATCTGTATTCCGCTCGCCACGTATGGAAGTGCAGCTAAAGCTTCTTCGTAATGATCACGGAAATAGTGACTCAAGAAGAAGTGTCTATTCTCATCGTATTCGTCAATCTTCTTTTCAAAACGAGTTGTCTGCGCACCACCCTCTGAACTAACACTTTGTGCCTCCGAGCGTTGCTGCGAGATCAGCGCCTGCACTTTTAACTTACCAAACTGCAAGTTGGTCTTGATACCAAACAACGCCTGTGTGGAACGAATAAGAGAAGAATTGAGGTCCATTGATACATTACCAGCCTCAATGGATTGGATAATATCGTCCTCCTTTCCTTTGTAATTTAATTTAAGGTTCTGTTGGTCAAAATCGAACGACGCTTCCGTGTTATAGTTCAAGTTGAAGTTTAACTTATCACCCACTTTAGCATTAACGCTGGCCTGAATCTTCTCATCGAAATCAAAGATGTTGTTATTCTTACCTCGCTCCGTCAGACTGGGATTATCTACAAATTGATGCTTAAATCCAAAGAGTAATTCAGCACTTCCTTGTAGTTTGAGTTGTACACCACCGGGGCCAAACACCTTATCCGCAGGGCCGATGTTAAACTTCATATCCGTGATGTCAAACTTCTTTTCGTTGCTATGGTCCGCCTCACTAATCTTATTCTGCCAATACGTATGCATCACTTGTTGTTCTTGGTAGTTCGCATACTCTTTAGGCGTGAGCATATAAGGGGTGGAGATGTCCAATTGACCAATCTTAGTGTGCACAACATAGTTACCCGTAACAGGGTCGTAAACGACTTCTGTATGTGCTAAATCCTCCTTGGGAATGGGTAATTTATTTGCCAATATAGCACTGTCCCGAGATACGGTATCGGTCAGTACTTCTTGTGCTTGCACAGGTAGGAGCAAGCATACAAAGAGCGGAAGTATAGTTAGAATACGTTTCAAATTACAACATTTTTAGTGCTTGACGAATAACCGTTTCTACATTAGCCGCAGGGGTGGTCTTCAAAATCTTATCTACAACCTTGGCACTTGCTGCGGCGGCAAAACCTAACATTGTGAGTGCGCTTACAGCCTCGGTCTTAAGCTCGTTATCTTCACGACCAAAGTCATCACCTAGAGGTAGCTCGGTAGGATCATTACCAAAGTCTATCTTCAGCACTTTATCTTTCAAGTCCACAATGATACGTTGCGCCGTTTTCGGACCTAAACCTTTTACTTGTGCCAGCGCTTTTGAATTACCCATTGCAATAATCTGCCGCAACTCACTTGCGGTATAGGCAGACATAATCATACGAGCGGTGTTTCCTCCAATACCACTAACGGTCATCAAAAGAATGAAGAGTTGACGCTCTGCTTTTTCCGTAAACCCAAACAAATCGTGGGTGTCTTCTCGAATGATTTCAGTGACATATAGTTTAACCACTTGCCCCTCCTTGCCTGCAAATGCCGAGAAAGTAGGTAAGGCAATGTTAATTTCATATCCCACACCTGCGGCTTCTATGACCGCATACGTGGGGTTGAGTTCTGCTAATTGTCCGTTAATGTAATCAATCATATTGGTCAAATTCCTGCATTTTATGCAAATAATCGCGCAAAGGTACAAAAAATTTCTGAATTAGCGAAATATTTTTGCATTTCTTTGCCATAAATAGATAGAATTTCGCAAAAAAATTCATTTTTTTGTCATAACACTTGCGTATATGAAATTTTATCCCTATCTTTGTGCTCAAATTCATTAAATTTGGTGTAGTATATACTTTTATGGCAAAAACAGAAATTTCAACATTAGGAGAGTTTGGTTTAATTCACCATCTTACGGAAAAACTACCTATTCAACAGTCCTCCACCTTAAAGGGAGTCGGAGATGATGCAGCGGTAATTAAAAACCAACCCGGTGAACGCACTTTAGTCACCACGGACCTTCTCTTGGAAGGCATCCATTTCAATCTCGAATATGTGCCCCTTAAGCATTTGGGATATAAGGCGGCTGTAGTTAATTTCTCGGATATCTATGCCATGAATGGCAAACCGACACAAATAGTAGTTGGTGTTGGTATTTCTAAACGTTTTTGTGTAGAAGATATGGAGGAATTATTCGCCGGCATACGTCTTGCGTGCGATGAATATGGAGTAGATATTGTGGGAGGAGACACTTGCGCCTCGATGACGGGTCTAACCATCAGCATCACCTGTTTGGGTGTAGCCAAAGAACAAGATATCGTTTATCGTAATGGTGCTAAGGTCAACGACCTTATCTGTGTCAGCGGGAATCTCGGTTCTGCTTATATGGGACTTCAACTCTTGGAGCGTGAGCGTTTGGCTCATCAAGGACAAGAAGTACACGATATTCCCGCCTTTGAGGGACGCGAATATCTGCTTGAAAGACAGCTCAAACCAGAGGCTCGACGCGATATCATCGAACAACTACACAAGGCGGGTATCCACCCCACAGCAATGATGGATATCAGCGATGGACTCAGTAGTGAGATCATGCATATTTGTACGCAGTCGAATGTAGGATGCGCTATCTACGAAGATAAACTGCCTATTGACTATCAAGCAGCGGCTTTAGCAGAGGAGATGAACCTCAATATCGTTACTTGCTGTCTCAATGGAGGAGAGGATTATGAACTGCTCTTTACCTGTGACATCAAGGATTACGAGAAACTTATCCCATTAGATGATGTATATATCGTAGGTCACATCACTAAACCTGAGTTGGGACACCTCTTGATTGGTCGCGAAGGGGAAGAGATGGAACTACAAGCACAAGGGTGGCAAGCCTTTAAACAGAATCAGCAATGAAAATCGTTATTTTAGGTACAGCCTGGCCCTATCGCGGTGGATTGGCAACATTCAACGAACGTTTAGCCAACCAGTTTCGCAAGGAGGGGAACGAGGTAGAAGTGTGGACTTTTACCCTGCAATACCCGTCTTTTTTCTTCCCCGGGAAAACGCAATACACGACGGATCCTGCACCTAAAGATTTGACGATTGTTCGCAAACTCAATTCCTGCAATCCGTTTAATTGGATTCGCATCGGGCGAGCCCTCAAGAAGATGGCTCCCGACAAACTGATTTGCTGCTATTGGATGGCCTTCTTTGCCCCACTTTATGGAACAATATGCCGTATCGTACATCGCAATCATAAAACACAATGTATTGCATTAGTACACAATATGTTCCCTCACGAGAAGAGTATTCTCGACAAACTCTTTGCTCCTTATTTTGTGCATAGCCAAGATGCTTTTGTGGCATTGAGTGATTCGGTGGTACAAGATATTCATTCTTTAACGAATGCACCAGCCACTTTCTCGCCTCACCCCATCTATGACCATTACGGAGAAAAGATGAGTAAAACGGATGCTTGTAAAGCATTAAATATCGATGAAACCAAGGATTATATGTTATTCTTTGGGTTGGTGAGAGCTTACAAAGGACTTGATCTTTTACTTGATGCTTTTGCACTTATTAAAGATAAACAGCCCAATCTTCAACTTATTATTGCCGGTGAGTTTTATGAGGACGAAGAGAAATATCGTAAGCAAATTAACCTCCTTGGACTTACAGATTGCGTTTTGATTCATAACGAGTTTATCACAGAGAAGAATCTGCGTAAATATTTTGGTGCCGCCAATCTAATCGTACAACCCTACAAGTCAGCGACACAATCGGGAGTGACCCAAGTGGCTTTCCATTTTGAAAAACCGATGCTTGTCACCAATGTGGGAGGGTTAGGCGAGATTGTACATGATGGCAAAATGGGTTATGCTGTTACACCCGAACCGCAAGCAATTGCTGCGGCTATAGACGATTATTATACCCACCAACGCCAAGAATCTTTTACAAAATATCTACAACAAGAAAAAACTAAATACGGTTGGGACAAGATGACCCAAACCTTTCAAACAGTAATATGAAAACGATCAAACTCTTTTTATCCGATGTAGATGGTTGCATGACCGATGGCGGTCTGTACTATACCGAAGACGAACGCGAAGTCAAACGTTTCTGTGTCTATGATGGGATGGGAATGGTGCTACTGCGTAAGCACGGCATTCCTTGTGGTATATTAACGAGCGAAGAAACAGCTATTGTGCGCCATCGGGCACAAAAACTCAACCTTGATTATCTATATATGGGTGTTGGCCGCATGGTTGATAACAAAAGTATCTCGAAGTTGGATGCCGCACAAGAGATTTGTGCTAAATTAGGTATCACCCTTGACGAGGTTTGTTTCGTTGGCGATGATGTAAACGATATCCCCTTACTCGAAAAAGTAGGAACGCCCGTTTGTCCCGTCAACGCGCAACCTGCGGTAAAAGCCATTCCCAATATCCTCGTCTTGGAACATCGCGGAGGCGAAGGTGCTATTCGAGAGATCTGCGATAAAATATTGGGGGTAAAGGAGTAGAGAGTAGAGGAGTAGGGTTATAATTATAATGATGAAAAACGTAGCAGTCATATTAGCTGGAGGGGTAGGGAATAGAATGGGAACCGAGATGCCTAAGCAGTTCTTACCATTGAACGGGAAGACGGTCTTGGAGTGGAGTGTGGAGGCTTTTCATAGCAACGAAAATATCGATGAAATCTGCATAATCTCGCATAAGGATTATATTGCTAAAGTGGAAGAGATGGCGACTATCAACCATTGGTCTAAAGTTAAGCACATCCTTCCCGGAGGGACAGAACGATACCTGTCGTCAATGGCAGCCATCAAAGCATACGAAGGACAAAAAGACGTGTGTCTTCTCATTCACGACGCCGCACGACCTTTTGTGAGTGAAAACATCATCAATAAGGTGGTCAATGCGTTGCAAGAGCATAAAGCCGTTTGTGTGGCGATTGCTTCAACAGACACGCTTTTAGAAACGGATGCGCAAGGTGAATATATTGTGGCTATTCCCAATCGTAGTCACTACCGAAGAGTTCAAACGCCTCAAGGGTTTCGGTTAGAGACGATAGCTAAGGCGTACGAATTAGGGTTACAAGATCCCGCTTTTGCTGCCACCGACGATTGTGGAGTGGTGTTGCATTACCTTCCTTCCGAACCGATTTATATTGTGGAAGGAGAAGAAGAGAATAGAAAAATAACATATATAGAAGATTTGAAATAATTAACAATATGCAAGCCGTTATTTTAGCAGCAGGAATGGGTAAACGCTTAGGCGAGTTAACCAAAGGCAATACCAAGTGTATGATTGAAGTTGGTGGTGAGACACTGATTTCTCGTTTGTTGCACCAATTGAATCAGTTTAACCTTAGTCGCATAGTCATGGTAGTTGGTTATAAGGCGAAAGAGTTGCAAGACTATTTAGCAACCTTAACCATTAATACACCTATCGAGTTTGTTGTTAATGAGGTGTTTGACAAGACCAACAATATCTACTCTCTTTATCTGGCAAAGGACTGGTTGACCAAAGAAGATACGTTGCTCTTTGAGTCGGATATTATTATGGAGGATGCGGTAATTAGTAAATTGGTACAACACCCCTATCCAAACTTGGCTCTTGTGGATAAATACGAAAACTGGATGGACGGAACGGTTGTGACCTTGGATAACGAGAATCGTATTTTACGCTTTATACCTAACAACCAGTTTAAGTATGAAGAGATTCCTTCGTATTATAAGACAGTGAATGTATATAAGTTTTCTCGTGAGTTCTCTATGTCCATGTATGTTCCTTTCTTAGAGGCCTATTGTAAAGCATTGGGGAAGAACGAATACTACGAACAAGTGCTGCGCGTTATTACAATGGTGGACAATTCGGGTATGCGTGCTTTGCCTTTGGAAGGAGAGCAATGGTACGAGATAGATGATATCCAAGACTTAGATATAGCCGAATCAATCTTTTCCAATAGTCAATATGACTTATTGTGTTCCCGTTACGGAGGTTATTGGCGTTATCCGCATATGTTAGATTTCTGCTATTTGGTGAATCCTTATTTCCCCAATCAGCGTTTGCGCGATGAGTTGGCTGCTAATTTTGGTAAATTGCTGACAGAATATCCTTCCGGGCAACGCGTAAATAACTTACTTGCAGCCAAAGATTTTGGAGTAAAACAAGACTATATCGTTGTAGGCAATGGGGCTGCAGAACTAATAAAGGTTCTTTCGGAACAAATGATGGGTAAAGTGGGGGTAGTGCGTCCGACTTTTGAAGAATACCCCAATCGTTTTATGCCGGAACAGTTGGTTACCTTTACCACAAAAGCACCCGATTTTCAATATACAGCAGACGACTTGATGACTTATTTTGCAGATAAAGATATTTGGTCGCTTATACTCATTAATCCCGATAATCCAAGTGGTAATTACATCTCCTATAAAGACTGTTTGAGACTCGCCCAATGGTGTCAAGAGAAAGATATTATCTTTATTTTGGATGAGAGTTTTATTGATTTCTCTGAGGAACACCCTACCCTCTTTGACAATGCTGTTTTGGAGCAATATAACCATTTGGTCGTGATTAAGAGCATCTCTAAATCGTATGGTGTTCCGGGATTGAGATTAGGAGTCTTGGCAACTTCCAATGCATCGCTGATGACGGGTATTCGTCGCTCGTTATCCATTTGGAATATTAACTCTTTTGGTGAGTTTTTCTTGCAGATCTTGGGTAAATATGAGAAGCCTTATGCCGCGGCGATGGACGCTTTCCGTGAGGAGCGCAATCGTTTTGTGAGTGCACTCAAAACGATATCTTATTTGCGTGTTTTACCGAGTGAAGCCAATTATGTGTTGTGTGAGGTGAAAGCACCCCACTCGCCACGCGAGTTGGCTGTTCAGTTGTTGAAAAACGAACAAATATTAATTAAGGACTGCACAAAGAAATGCGGTGCGCCGTATATCCGTCTTGCCGTCCGAGACACCAAAGATAATGACCGACTAATAGAGGCTTTGAAGAAATTATGACGCGCATTTGTATCTGTGGAGGAGGTTCGTTAGGGTTAGTCACTGCTGGAGTGTTAGCCCAACAAGACGAGGTGGAAGTCAATTTGTTGACTTCTAAACCGGACTTGTGGAGTCACCAAATAGAGGTTTCCGACCTTAACGGAAGATTGTATAAGGGGTGCTTGCATACTATCTCGGATAAAGCCAAAGAGGTTGTTCTTGAGAGTGAGATTATTCTTTTATGTGTACCCGGGTTTTTGATTGAAAAGACGTTACGAGATATAGCCCCTTATATCACGACCCAAGCCGTTGGTTCTATTGTCAGTAGCACCGGTTTCTTCTTTCGTGCTCACGAGGTTTTTGATAAGAAGGCGGCTTTATTTGGTTTTCAACGTGTACCCTATATAGCTCGCGTAACCGAATATGGTCATTCCGCACAATTGTTGGGGTATAAGAAACAACTCTATATGGCGATAGAGAACCTATCGGATACCTTTGTTGCACAATGGGGGAAGTGGTTAAACACCCCTGTCACGGCTCTTCATAACTACTTAGAGGCGGCTTTAACCAATAGTAATCCGTTGTTACATCCAGCACGATTATTTGGTATGTGGCATGATTGGATAGAGGGGAAGACGTATTCAACGCCCATTAAGTTTTATGCAGAATGGGATGAATTCAGTGCAGAGCAGTATATCGCTATGGATATGGAGTTTCAGGCACTCTGTAAGATAGTCGGCGTGTCTATTCCTTCTGTGTTAGAATACTACGAAAGTAGCGATGCTTCATCGTTAGCACATAAATTGCGGTCTATACAAGCATTCCAAAGTATCGATGCTCCAATGAAAAAGACAGAGCAAGGGTGGATTCCGGACTTCCAAAGTCGATATTTCACAGAGGACTTCCCATACGGATTGCAGTTAGTCAAAGATTTAGCCGTTAAGAATAATTTAGGAACACCTCATGTTGATAGAATATTATCTTGGGGAAAACAATATTTATGAGAGACTTAGTTGTTACATTTTGTGTTAAATTAGGCATCTATAAGCCTATTGTTGAAGCAATCAATCGCTTAAAGTTTGAGGTGCAAGCGCGAAGAATGAAACGCGACGGATTGGCTATGCTTGCCAAGGCAGATGAAGTTTTTTCTTCGATGGGCATCAAGGCTTTCTTAACGTATGGAGCCTTATTGGGAGCGTACCGTGACCACGGGTTCATTTCTTATGATCCGGATATAGACTTAGGTGTTTTAGAGAACGAAATTCCTGCTGACCTTCACGATAAAATGGAGCAAGCCGGTTTCTATCTCTATCGACAGAACGTGATGGCCGGAACGGGACAAGTAGTAGAAGAAACGTATATTTATAACAAATTGCATTTAGATATTTTCTATTATATCCGCGAGGGCAAAGACTTGTATAGCGTTATTCAACGCAAACATGAGACGAAAGAATGGAAGGAAGCCAATGCAACCGATGGCTTCCCTTGCGATAGGTCGTATGTTCCTGTCTGCGAGTTTGAGCGTCGAGAGTTTTTAGGCTTGCAAATTTATATGCCCGTAGATACCGATGGTTGGTTGCGCGCCATCTATTCGGATTCGTATATGACCCCTATCAAGAACTGGAATGCCAAAGATGGATATATAACAAGGATTATTCACACACAAGAACGTTCGTATCGAAGACTATGCTAACAGTCATTATTTGCACATATAATCGGGACAAGTACCTTGGTGAAACACTACAACGATTAGCAGGGAACCATTTTGAGGGTCCGTGGGAACTGCTGTTGATTAATAACAATAGTACCGATTCCACCGAAACTATCTGTCATACTTTTGCTACACAGCATCCGAATATTTCTTTCCGCTATCTAGTGGAAACAAAACAAGGGTTAAGTTATGCTCGTAACCGCGGAATCCAAGAAGCAAAAGGCGATTGGCTTGTCTTCTTGGATGATGATGCTTTTGTGGGGGAGAACTATTTAGAACGTTTGTTGCAATATATTCACGATTTACCACAAATGGATGCTTTTGGGGGACGCATTTCTCCTCTTTTTGAAAACGGAGAGATGCCGGCGTGGTTCAGTAAATGGAGTGCCTCTTGGGTTTCTGCTATTGATAAAGGAGATAAAGTATGCCCATTTACGAAAGATTATCCCATTGGTGCTAATATGGGCTTTAGTAAACGAATTGCGGACCAATGCGGATTGTTCAATACGGATTTGGGACGTAGTGGAAAAAACTTAATCGGCGGGGAAGAAAAAGACTATTTCAATCGCTTAAAATCACTAAATGCCACTATTTATTATTTACCTGATATTGCAGTAGAACATTGTATCCCATCCTCGCGCACAACGGATGAATATATTAGTCGCTTAGGATTAGGAGTTGGTCAAAGTGAACGACAACGCACATTAGCCATCTCCAAAATGGCTTATGCGAAACGCCTTTTTTTAGAGGCCGTCAAATGGGGCGGAACATTGGCTTTGTGGATAGGTTATTGTCTGCAAGGACA
>JAZLHD010000045.1:0-8410 GCA_045616645.1 Paludibacteraceae bacterium | reverse complement strand
GCCATCTATCTTCGTAAATGAAGGTAGGTGGCTTTTTTTTATGCCACAAAGGGACAATCTAACAAATTTTTTGTTAAAAATCATTTTTTATTTGCGAATATCAAAAAAAAGTAGTACCTTGGGCAAGCTGCCTGCCGCTGACAAACAAAATCCCCTTCCCTAGATATGGTTTCCCCGTTAAGCGGGGACACCATGCGTCTTTATTAAAATGAGCAAGTATTTGGGCACAACGGCTATCGCCTCTTAATACTCCTTTTGTTCTATATTTTCGTGAGCGAGCTCCCAAAATATATCTCAAAAGTACTATTAATTGATTAAAAAATCAATTTTGTGCCCAAAATATTTGCTCATTCCAAATTTTTGTTGTATATTTGTACCCAAATTTGTGCAAATCATTAATCATAATCACGATTGACGACTAATAACTAACAACCGCTTCGAGCATCACGGAGCGTTTTTTTGTGTATGTGGCTAAATTAGGGAAAATAGAAAAAGGCATAAAACTCGCCGTTAAGTGCAAATTATTCATACAAACACTATCTTTTAAGTGCAAATTATTCATAAAAACTCGTTTTTTTAACATAAAATTATTCATAATATTTGCATAATTCATTTATTTTTAGTAATTTTGCAGCGGATTTTATCCAATGGCACTGGATAATATGTGTAAGATTTATACTATACGATTGGAAAAACATGGACAAGGAATTATTGAAATCTGTATTAAAAGATCAAAAGAATGATGTGCTGAATTACCAAATTAGGGTTCGGTCTATCTATCAAACCCATGATGACATGAACTATGCCTTTGTGGGAGTTCGCCGTGCAGGTAAATCGTTTGTTATGTATCAGCATATACGCAATTTAATAGAACAACAAGTACCTTGGAGCGAGATTCTCTACTTAGACTTTGAAGATAATAGATTCGATACATTTCATTCGGAAGACTTTAACAAACTTCTCGAATGTCATATTGAGATGTACGGACAAGAGCCGCGCTATATTTTCTTAGACGAAGTGCAAAATATCCCCTCATGGGAGAAATTTGTTCGTCGATTGGCTGATACAAAGCATCGCGTTTATATCACGGGTAGTAATGCCAAGATGCTCAGTAGAGAGTTCTTGACAACTTTAGGCGGACGATATTTAGAAAAGGATATATATCCATATAGTTTTAGAGAGTATATTTCTGCTAAAGCTCTAACATACAATGCACTGACGCAGTATGATACCAAAGAATCGTCTATAATTCGTAAAGCGTATAACGATTATTTACACGAAGGAGGATTGCCCGAGACGATGTCTTTAGATGTTAAGCGAGCATACTTGAATAGCACCTTCCAAAAAATATATCTAAGCGATATTGCATCGCGCAATAATATCAGTAATATCCCCGCCTTGCGCCTAATGATTAAGAAATTGGCAGAGAGTGTGCGACAACCAATTTCGTATAATCGTTTGGCTAATATCCTGTCAACATTGGGGGAGAAAATGAGCACTACAACCATCGTTAGTTATGTCAATCATACTGAGGATGCATGGCTTGTGTTGCGTCTAAGAAATATCGCTGTTGCTCTTAGTGAAAAGGAGAGTATTTGCAAATATTACTTTGTTGATAACGGAATACTCAATCTGTTTTTGTTAAATGGAGAGACTGCCTTGTTGGAAAACATGGTCGCTTTGCAACTCTTTCGCTTATTTGGGCATGATAAGGATAATGATACTGTCTATTTTTACAATAACAATGGTTATGAAGTTGATTTTTACATTCCCGAACAGAAATGGGCAATACAGGTCTGCTATTCGCTTAATGATATAGATACTCGAAAACGTGAAATTACGGCATTAAGCAAACTACATAAAGTGTTGGAATGTGAGCGCCGGACAATCTTTACTTTTGACGAGGAACAAACGATAGAAGATGAGTATGGTTCCATAGAGGTCGTGCCTACGTGGAAATGGTTGCTTAATAACTAAAACTAACAAATAATGAAAAAATCTCTGATTTTATCAATCGCCCTGACGCTAAGCGTGGGGTTGTGGGCACAGGAATCGTCCCAGCCGGACACAGTTCGTATTTTTAATGACATCCTCATCATCGATGAGGTGTATAATCCGGATACATGGGAGCAAGTTGGATGGTCGTATAATTCCCACGACGAAGAGGGATTGTATACCTTTATCCGTACCAACCAACTCGAAAAGTTTGGTACGTTCTCCTTTGAGAATAAAACCATCGATACGGTAGGTGTTTACAACGTTGTAAAGTTTACCACTACTAAAGACACAGTGAGAACTACATTTGTTGAGGGTAAAATGATTATTGCCGAAATAGGCGATAGTATCATCTTAGATGGCGAATTCAAAGGGGAAGATGGCAGAGTCTATCTCTTCCATTGCACCCACTTGACCGAAGCCCTTAATTACGATACCGACATAGATATAGAGCAGGAGTATGAATATTATCAAATGTATAGTTTCGCAGAGAATGGCGTGGCAACCATTGAAATTGAAAATAAGGAGACCATAATCTTATTACAACTCAATGTGGATTGGGATGACACCGAGATTCCAGCCGGCACCTATCCCTTCTCCGCCACCCTCGAAACAAATACGGCACAGTTATCCAGAGGCGTAGTGAACTTCGACCCCCAACCTTGCTACGCGGGTACGATAGACCCATTAATAGGTCAAATACGTAATTACTTCTTCATGACCGAAGGCAATATCACTATCCGATATGATGAATACGGCAAGATGAATGTGGAAGTCAATGCGAAGAATTCCTATAACCGTAATTGTCATTTGACCGTTACCTATCACCACGTGGAGCCGATTGATACGATTACTATTAATGAGGATGTGGATTTTGAGATGGCGCGTCATCCCTTTGACCACAGGTATTATCTGTGTCAAATCTATGAACATCAAGAGGGACTTGCAGGATTACTCATTCGGACAAATAAGATTGATGGAGATTTCACAAGAGAAATGCGTCTGCCGGGCAGTATGATTCACACACAAGATGGTTATTATCGCAGCTTATTTGAGTTTGTGCAATGTACCGTTGAGAAAGAAGGCAAGGATATGACCCTTGAAACACAGTTTATCGCTAACGACTCCATATTATATATCATTCGCGGAACCGGATACGAAGGCGCTATTATAGGAGAGGCTAAGACGGATTACGAAGGTCAGTTTATTGCAATTGAAGATGGCATATCCATTAACCATGACACGTGTACTATCGGTATATCAAATCAACAAGGTGATTACTTGAATTTTGCCTTTATAGCTAATATCCGTGAAGATGGAACTATCGTTCCAGGCGAATATACCAAGGTTGTGCCGGGTGGTGAACGGGGAAATTTTGGTTTGCTTCCGTCTTATGTAGAGGGAGACAATAAGATTTGGTTTATCCAAAGCGGTACGATGACCGTTAATGAGGATGGTTCTATGTCCTTTGAGGGAGTCAACTCCTATGATAAGAGTGTGAAGTTCACTGGCACTGCTAAAGGAACTGACCTTAAATCGGTTGACGGTTCACGATGCATGCACAAATTCCTCCACAAAGGACAACTCTATATCCGCAAGGGTGACAAGACCTACACGGTTATGGGAGTAGAGGAGTAGGGGAGTAGGGGAGTAAGGCTTCTCTCGCCTAACGACTGACGACTAATAACTAACGATCGCTTCGAGAATCTCTCGGAGCGGTTTTTTTTGTGCCCCCAAGCGGACAATCTAATAAATTTTTTGTTAATTATTGCTTTTTATTTGCATATATGAAAAAAAAGCAGTAATTTTGTAGGCAATTTGGGAGTAGAGGGGTAGAGGAGTAGGGTTACAAGCTAAAGACTAAAAACGACTAATATGACCATCTCGGAGCCTTTAGAAATCAATTTTGCGGAGTTTGACGAGTATATCCGCCAAGGCGAACCCGACCAACAGGAGAAGGCGAGCATTTGGAGCATGGCTATTGGTCTGCAACAGGTAGATCAATTGCATGTCAGCAACTATCTTAAGCAAACGGCTGCCGAGCATATTGAGGGCAAGATTTCGCAAGCAGAGGTAGAGAAAAGGATAGAAACTTATTATCAAATGGCTCAGAGTCGTAAAGAGGAAAGTGGTACCGACGAGGCGGATTTGGTTTCTACACGTATCTCTCGGGTAATGAATAGCCAATCGTTTACGTTTTCTCCCTCTCATTATGCGTCTATCCATAAGGCTCTCTTTAATGGTATCCTCCCCCACGCAGGTACATATAGGGACTATGATATATCTAAAAAAGAATGGGTCTTGAATAATGCCAGTGTTCTCTATGGAGCCGCAGACTATATAGTAGAGACATTGAAATACGATTTTTCGCAAGAACAGACTTTTGTTTATAAAGGCAAATCCACCGAAGATGTCATCGCTCATATTAGTGATTTTATTGCAGGAATCTGGCAGATTCATCCTTTTCGGGAAGGTAACACGCGTACTACGGCGGTCTTTTTGGTACAATATCTACATTCCTTAGGTTATAAGATTGACAATATGCCCTTTGCGTCTCATTCGTGGTATTTCCGTAATGCGTTGGTGCGTGCCAATTACGATAATCTGCCTAATGGTATTTCGCGTACAACGGAGTTCTTACAACTTTTCTTGCGGAATATTCTCTTGGGCGAGCACAATGAGTTGAAGAATCGTTATTTGCACATCCTTTGGACGGGAGAACGTTCGCAAATAGCGAAGATAACCACAAAAGTAGCGGATAAAGTAGCGGATAAAACACCCGATAAGATATTGCATATTTTGGCAAATAATCCTTTGGCTACGACGGCTCAAATAGCGCAACAATTGAATATGTCGGATAGTGGTGTTCGTAAAGTTGTTACGACTCTCAAGGCTCGCGGTCTTCTTCGCCGTGTTGGCGCGAATAAGAATGGCCACTGGGAAGTAATCATTAAGCACGAACTAAACAATAATCAATAATCATTATGAAAAAGATTTTTCTGGCACTGATGGCTGTTGCCGCCATCGCGTTAACAGGTTGCCAAAATCAAAATGGTAAGACTATGAAACAACAAGCTGTTATTGAAAACATCCAAACGCGCGTCTCTGTGCGTCAGTTCACGGGAGAGAAGATTTCCCAAGATCAGATCACTACCTTGCTCCAATGCGCAATGGCTGCGCCCAGCGCAATCAATAAGCAGCCGTGGGCTTTTATCGTCGTCGATGATGAAACTGTTCTTGCCGAGTTAGGTCAAGAGTTTCCTTACAGCCGTTGTGACCAAAAACCGGCTATCGCTATCGTTCCTTGTGGCGATTTGCAGAAAGCCATCCCGGGTTCGGAAGGTTTTTGGATAAACGATGTCAGTGCTGCTACGGAGAACATCCTGTTGGCTGCTCACGCTATGGGCTTAGGTGCAGTCTGGACGGGTGTTCATCCTAATATGGAGCGTGTAGCTGCTGCGCAGCGTGTACTCAATCTGCCGGAACACATCTTGCCTTTGTGTATCATCCCTGTTGGCGTTCCTGCTGAGCAACCGGCTGTCAAAGACAAATGGAACGAAGCCAATATCCACTATAACCGGTGGTAAATCAAAACAAAATTGTTTTACTTGCCTAAAACTAATAATTAATCATTAAGCAAGAATCACAAGCACCGCTTCGAGCATCCCTCGGAGCGGTTTTTTTGTGCCGTTTTTTCTTTAATTTTGCAAATAAATTTGCACAATTCAAAAAATGTTGTACCTTTGCAGTCGAAATGAATAAAACTCGACCGAAAAAGTGCAGAGTATAGCGAAAAACTCGACCGAAAAAGTGTAGAGTATAGCGAAAAACTCGACCGAAAAAGTGTAGAATTAACATTTAACCATCTATAAAACAAGGTGTTATGTATATTTTGTAATGCGCTATAAAGGAGAATGTGTACCCATTGAGTGTAAAGCACGAACAGGAAACGCAAAGTCTATGCGTAATGTGCTTAAGAATCCTGAGAAATATCATATTTATTCCGCTATTAAGTTCGGTGGAAATTATAATGTAGGAAGAGACGGAGCATTACTGACAATGCCACTATACATGGCATGTTTTTTATAATGTCCGTATTCTCAAGGCAATCTACATCAAAAAAGATAGGTTGCTTTTTTTTATGCCCAAAGCGGACGCACAATCCATCATTAAGCAATAAGCACTAATTTGCAGAGTATCTATAGAACAAAAGGGCTTGAGTTGCGCAATATACCACTCATAAAAATGTAATAATATACTATAGGTACGCTCATAAAAATGTATAATATGAAAATATAACTTCGATACCAATCGCATACTTAAAAGACTAAAAAACATTTGAAAATGCGCTTTTTTCAAAAAAAAAGCATTTAGAAATGTTATTTTTATAAAAAAATTTGCACATTCAAAAAAAAAGTAGTACTTTTGCCGTGAAAAAAATATTACAGCAATATGGATAGTACAGATTGGAATGCCTTATGGCAGGTGTCCTCCAAAAAAATCAGTCGGGTAGATTGTCATTATCATCGGTATTTATATTCTCAAATCAACTGGAACAACAGGTTGATTTGCATTAAAGGTGAAAGCGGTGTTGGCAAAACAACATTGATGTTACAACACCTTGCTCAAATGAATTATAAATCCGATACCGTCTTGTATGTAGCGATGGATAATCTATGGTTCGAGAAGCACGATCTTATGGACTTAGTATCGTATTTTGCCACTCATAATGGACAGTATTTATTTTTGGATGAGATTCATCATTTGTCTAATTGGAGTGTCTATATAAAAAATATATATGACAACTATCCGGGACTCCATGTGGTATATTCGGGTTCTTCTATGCTAAATATTACCACTCATGAGGCCGATTTAAGCCGTCGTCAGCGCGTTTATAACTTACCCGCCATGTCGTTTAGAGAGTATCTGCTATTCCAAGGATACGAAGTGGGGGAAGCAATCTCATTGACAGACATATTAACTCATCACGTATCCATTGCAGCGCATTTGCTTCCAAAGGATGTTCATATTCTCCCTCTTTTTGAGCAATATTTACATTCCGGCTGTTATCCTTTTTATAAAGAGGAAGGAGATGGATATATGGAACGTATTGCGAGCATCATTCATCGGGTGATAGAGGTAGAACTTCCTTGTGTGGAAGATGTAACGTATGCTACCATCCGTAAATGCTTAAAAATGCTACTAATCCTATCTGAAAGAGTCCCTTATACTCCAAAGATGGCTGAAGTGTACCGCGAATTAGAAACCAATAGAGACTTAGGATTAAAAATGCTTCATTGGCTTGAAAGTGCGGGATTATTACATTTGGCGACCTACGAAACCAAGACCATTCGTACTCTGTCTAAGCCGGATAAGATATATTTAAGCAATCCTAATTTGATGTACTGTCTATCTAATAAAGTAGATATAGGAACATTACGAGAGACATTCTTTTATAGTCAACTCAATGTTATAAGCGACATCCTTTTGGCTCAAAAGGGAGATTTTTATGTAGATAGGCAATACCTTTTCGAAATAGGAGGAAAAGCCAAAAGCTTTGAGCAGATCAAAGACGAACCAAATAGTTTCTTAGCCCTAGATGAAATGGAAATAGGATACGGCAATCGCATTCCATTATGGATGTTCGGTTTGCTCTATTAACAGATTACATACAGGTTCAGTAATGCAGTTCTAAAAGGGACGTTCTTCGTGAGTCTGCCGGAATCGTTCTCTACAGGTGAATGCTTATCCTTTGCCCATAAAATGGGCATCAGCGAACGCTCCACAATGCGCTGGCTAAACCAATGGGCAGAACAAGGGCAATTAACCCACACCCATGGCTATTATCTCAAAATTGCATAAGCAAACTGCCACGTGGCAGATTGGCAGTTTGCTGTAATTAACTATTCATCAGCGAGTTGTAGGAAACTGCCAAACTGCCAGTTGGCAGTTTCACGTTGCAAGACGACGGGGTCTATAGAACCGAGATTAGAAAATCTCGGTAACGGAGACATTGTTCAAGACCCCGCATATTATGCGGAGAGAATGGACCAAATAACCGCTCGCGGAGGCTCGCGGCACAGGACTAGGACTTCCTAGGTCTTCCTAGGGAGGACTAGGTATTCCTAGGGAGGAATAGCCGCGGAAGAGAGATACTAAGACAAGGTACTTACAGGGTATTGAGCATACCCAAGAATAACCCAAGAATAACCCAGGAATAACCCAAGAAGAACCCGAGACATAAGCGCCCGATGGGCGATTGAAGAATGAAGAATGAAGATTGAAGATTGAAGAATTAACAATTAAATTTTATTATTTATGGCAGATTGTATTTTTTCCGAGCCGTACGGACAAATAAACGGCGCAATTGGCAAAGACAAACGATATGTATGTCGCCAAAAGACTCATCGTATCT
>JAZLHD010000044.1:0-4419 GCA_045616645.1 Paludibacteraceae bacterium | reverse complement strand
CAAAGGTACTACATTTTTTTGATATGACCAAATTTTTTTGACGTTTTTTTTCAAAAAAATGCATTTTTGGCGTTTTTTAGGGTGTAAAAGGCAAAAAATACATAAAAAATAGAGATGATATTTGTGTAAATCTGATTTTTTTTGTACCTTTGCACGTTCAAAAAAGAATAGATGATGCCTAACATTCAAGACAAGAATAAGGTCTATGAGTTTTTTTATCCGTTTGTGAATTGGATGTTCCGCCATTCCTATCGCCATTTCCAATATGTGGGGCGGGAGAATATTCCTACGGATGGGGCTATAATTTTTGCCCCTAATCATACGAATGCACTCTGTGATGCCATGTGCGTCTTAGGCATAGATGGTCGTCGCAAAGTCTTTGTAGCTCGTGCCGACATTTTCAAGAATCCCAAACAAGCTAAGTTACTCAATTTCTTTAAGATTCTTCCTATCAATCGTTTGCGTGATGGGTTAGATGCCGTTCGGCATGATGATGAGACGATGGACAAGGCGGTGGAGGTGCTGAGTGATGGTGTACCTTTCTGCATCCTACCCGAGGGCACGCATCGACCGATGCATTCGTTATTGCCATTAACGAAAGGAATCTTCCGTATTGCGCTTCGAGCGAACGAGAAGTTCGGGCACGAAAAACCGGTTTATATTGTGCCGGTAGGACTGGAGTATGGCGATTATTACCACCTCTGGGACTCGCTGACGGTGAATATTGGTAAGCCTATCAATGTGACACAATTCGTGAAGGATGTGCAGAAAAATGCCAAAACGGAACTGACGCAACCACAGATTATCAATATGCTACGAGAAGAACTGACAGATCGCATGCGTGAGCAGATTATGTGGGTGTCCGATGATGAGCATTACGAGGAGAATCTTAAGAAGTTACAAGAGAATCCCCCTGCTCCTTTTGATAAGTTTAAGAAACACAAGATCCCTCGTTGGGCTCTGCTTATCCTACTTATATTGATGACACCGCTTTTTGTGGTGTGTGCTGCCGTGACATTGCCTATTTGGTTAGTTTGGTTTATTATTAGGGGAAGATTCAAAGATCCGGCTTTCCATAATTCGGTGCAGTATCTATGGCAGTTGATTTGTATTCCGTTACTTCTCTTTATTCAAGCACCTTTCTGGATGTTCTTCCAAGAGTACTTGTATCAAGTGAGACAGTATCAGAAGAGTGGAAAGTGAAAGTGGGAAGTGAATAAATAAATAAACAAAAAGATGTTATGATTAGAGTTTTTGTGATTATTGGGTTGTACATTGTGGCTCCGGTGATGATTATTGAGGCTTTTAAGCATTGGACATGGACACAGAAGATAGGTACAGTAGTTTTGGCGTATGCCGTAGGAATAATCTTAGCCTTGTCGGGCGCATGCTCGTTTGAAGAGGGCACAGCAGCGGCAGCGACGTTTAATAAAGTGCAATCGCTGCTGATGAGTATTGCGGTGCCGTTGGCTATCCCGTTGATGCTTTTCAATTGCGACTTTAAGTTATGGACAAAGGCGTTGCCCAAGACCATTTGGTCGTTGGTGGGAGGTGTTGTTGCGGTCGTGATCTCCGTGGCTACGGGTTACCTTATCTTCCGTCACCAGGGTATTCCGGAGATAGAAAAAGTAGCTGCGATGATGACGGGTATCTATACGGGTGGCACAATGAACTTCAACGCGTTAGGTGCTTCGTTGGGAGTGGATAAGTCCGTGATGGCGATTGTGTTAGCGTTTCAGATGGTGATTACCACACCTTATATATTTTTTATAATAGGAGGTGGTTACAATATCTTCCGTAAGATTTTGCCGTTTACGGATGTCACTCGTCGTGGACGTAAGGATAGTGCGGATATCCCGACGGGGGATGTGGAGAACTATCGTGGTATGTTTAAGAAAGAGAATGTGGGTGGGATGTTCATTGGTTTAGGGTTGAGCGTGTTGATGCTTGCTGTCGGTGCAGGATTGAGTCTAATCATCACCGGCAAGCTCAATGAGTTGGTGATTATTCTGACCATCACCACCTTGGCTATTATCGCTTCGTTCTTTAAGAAAGTGAGGGAACTGCCGAAGACGTTTGAGTTAGGTATGTTTTTTATCCTTATTTTCAGTGTGATAGTGGCTTCGCTTTTCGATATACATAGTATTAAAGGAAGTGCGATGCTGATAGGTGCGTTCGTGGCGTGGATTATGATTGGCAGTTCTTTGATACATTTACTGTTCTGCCGTGTTACTAAAGTTAGTGGAGACTTATTCACTGTAGGTCAGGTGGCACTATTATGTTCGCCTCCATTCGTTCCTCCTGTCGTAGGAGCGATGAAAAATAAAAAAGTATTACTCAGCGGTATTGTGATTGGATTGGTGGGATATGCCATAGGTACATACCTTGGCGTAGTGATGGCATGGCTGCTGCCGTTGTTATAATTCTTGTTTAGGCGTTTAGGTGTTTAGGTGTTTAGGCGAAAATTCTTGTTTAGGCGAATTAAACTAATAAACAAATAAACAAATAAACAAATACAACGACGTCTAAGCTACTAAACCAATAAACTAATAAACGAAAATAAACGAAGTTTATGAATAGAATATGGGTCTTAGGGCTGGCTACGGCATTAGTGATGCCGTTGGCTGCCAAGAAAGCTCCCAAACCCGCAGAAGTGGATTCATTAGGAAGGAAGATTAAGACGGGTTGGAACTTTGGTGTTTTGCCTTCCGTAGCATACGATGCCGACTACGGATTTCAAGGCGGGTTATTAGGCAATGTTTATTACTATGGTGACGGGAAACAGTATCCCGAGTATATACACTCCATTTATGTGGAGGGGGCATATACAACGAAGCACCATGGTATTTTCCGTGTCAACTACGATAGTCGATATCTTATTCCTCATCATCGTTTGACGTTAGACGCGACGTATCTACCCGATGCCATGTGCGATTTCTATGGCTTCAATGGGTATCAGAGTAAGTTCCAATCCGATTGGGTTAAATGGAACAAGAATCCCGAGAAGATGGTTAATCCGGAGGATTATCGTTCGCGTGTGTTCTATAAATACAAACGCGACTTGATTCGTTTTGCTGCGGATATAGAGGGTACGATCTATAAGAACCTCAAGTGGAACACGGGTTTAGGTGTGCTTGGATATATCGTAAACGATTGCGATATCAACATGCTCAATGGTAAGAAGAACGTGTACGATCCCGAGAAGAAACACTATGAGCAGAAAGCGTTAGATCCCGATGCGGGTAGTTTGTATAAGAACTACCAAGAGTGGGGTTTGATTAGTCAAGACGAGAGTAGGGGAGGTTGGCATCCCTACGTGCGTGCGGGTATCACGTACGACACGCGAGACAAGCGTCAAGGACCGAACAAAGGTATCTGGACGGACTTGTTCTTTACCTATAATGCAGCTTTTAATGCGGCATACGGTCAGCAAGCCAAAGCGGGATTTAATAACCTCCAGTTTAACTTCACGTTCCGTCATTATGTGCCTTGTTTTGTGGATAAGAAAGGCATCCAAAGGGTGACGTTCTCTTATCGTTTGGGTATTCAGAACTTGATTGCCGGTAATACGCCTTTCTACATGGATAACTACCTCAATACGCTCTTTATTCAGCGTGTGTTGTACGAGAACTTAGGGGGAGGTAACTCCATTCGTGGTATGATGTGCAATCGTATCTTAGCTAAGGGTGTGGCGTATGCGAATGTGGAGTTCCGTTTCCGCGTAGTAGATTTTGATATCGGTCGTCAACATTTCTTTGTGGGGCTTAATCCGTTCTTTGATTTAGGTATGGTGACGCAACCGTATCAACTCAATGATCTGTCGATGGCCAGAACCGGACGCTCATTGGCTGAGAATGTGGTTCTGAGTGGAAAGGATTATAATCAATATTTCTCCAACAATAAGTCGGATATCTATCGTCCGCACATGACAGCGGGTGTTGGGTTGAAGATTGGTATGAATGAGAACTTTGTTCTCTCTGCCGATTGGGCAATGCCGGTGAATGAGAAAAAGTACATGGAGCAAGATAACAACAAACTTGCCAACTTCTATGTGAAGATGGGTTATCTATTTTGAGCACAATCTTTCCATCTTTGCACGCAAATTTGAAGTAATCGCAAGAATATGGATAGGGTTTTTATGTAAAGAAATCACTAGTGTCCAATACTAAATAAATAATCAAATTAAACAACCCGCCTATGATTGACCGGCATCGGTTGTAGATATCGTCTGGCAGACGGAAATTGCCCATCGCTCACGAGATGTAAAATAGTGAGGAAATAAAAACATTGTTTTCACATACAGTACAAATACCTTTCGCATTATGGTGAAGAAACACATTTTGGGACTTGACTTAGGAGTTGGTTCCATCGGTTGGGCTTTAATTGAAACGATTGATAACAAACCATCACAAATCTTAG
>JAZLHD010000043.1:0-1077 GCA_045616645.1 Paludibacteraceae bacterium | reverse complement strand
TGACCGGGGCTTAACCGCCCCTTTCCTTCGGGACAGAGGTGACAGGTGGTGCATGGTTGTCGGCAGCTCGTGTCGTGGGATGTTGGGTTAAGTCCCGCAACGAGCGCAACCCTTGTCATTAGTTGCCATCATTCAGTTGGGCACTCTAGTGAGACTGCCGGGGATAACTCGGAGGAAGGTGGGGATGACGTCAAATCATCATGCCCCTTATGTTCTGGGCTACACACGTGCTACAATGGCCGGTACAGAGAGCAGCAAGACCGCGAGGTGGAGCTAATCTCCAAAACCGATCCCAGTTCGGATTGTAGGCTGAAACCCGCCTGCATGAAGGTGGAGTTGCTAGTAATCGCAAATCAGAATGTTGCGGTGAATGCGTTCCCGGGTCTTGTACACACCGCCCGTCACACCATGGAAGTTGGGGGTGCCCAAAGTCGGATAGATAATCTTCTGCCTAAGGCAAAACCAATGACTGGGGTGAAGTCGTAACAAGGTAGCCGTATCGGAAGGTGCGGCTGGATCACCTCCTTTCTAAGGAGAATCAAAGTCTTTGTACTATGAGTTCAATATCCAATGCAGAGCTTTTTCAGAAAAAGCAAAGTGCTATCGGGAAAACAGAACCGAAAGGACAACGAAGCAATATCTGAAAGTCGAATGCGAAAACGCAGGATTTTTCAGATAGTGCAAGGCGTCCGACGGTCGAGGAGCGGAGCATACCCGAGTATGTGAGCACCGCAGAACCGGAAGGACAACGAAGCAATATCTGAAAAAGACAAGTTTATGGGGGATTAGCTCAGTTGGGAGAGCGCCTGCTTTGCACGCAGGAGGTCACCGGTTCGATCCCGATATTCTCCACCATTTGATTAATACTAACCGAAAGGTTAGTTTTTTTCTATTTGTGTTTGTGAAAGCGATAAGATATGTTATAATATTAGTATCGTATTTAGGAGGTAGATTATGGATAAAAATTCAACTTTTATTGTAGATATATTTAAAGCCTATGCATTAGCTTTCTTTATGACCGTTGTATTAGGACATGTACTCATTTCAATTTATAATATTATTGGTATTGATCAATTC
>JAZLHD010000042.1:0-7514 GCA_045616645.1 Paludibacteraceae bacterium | reverse complement strand
GAGAAGCGTGCTTTGTCCAACTTGGTCACGATGCGTTTCAACTCCTGCGCAGCCGCCACGTTACCGTGTTCGGCATCCCATTTGAGTGCCAACTCATACATGGCTTGTATGCGCTTGCCGTGTTCGTCATCATCACCCTCCAGTATCGCTTCCAAAGTGCCGATGCTCTGTTTGAGCGAACCTTTGTATTTGCCTGCGAGTTTATTGAACGCATACCTGTCCGCCTCAAACTCATCGTGCGTCTGCTTGCGATAGTGTCCTATCTCATGCTGCTTGACAAACTCCTTTTGGAAAGGGGTCAGTTTGTCGTACAGTTCATCATTAATGTATAAGATACCCGATTGGTGCGACACCGCCGCAGGCGTGCCGTACATAAATCCGGTATTGGTAGTGTGTTCTATTTGCATTGTTTCTTATTGCTCTATACAGATACAGCCCGCCCGCATTACTACGAGCGAGCCGCATCGGAAAGAAAACGAGTACTATTGTTTACGCTTGGAGATAACGATTGCCAGTACCACAATCACCACTAAGATGACACCGCCTCCGATGATAAGCCATTTGGCGATGTTCTGTTGTGCCTGTGCTTCAGCAGCCATCGCTTGCGCTTCTGATTCCGCTTTGATAGCAGCGGCATTGGCATCACTCTGAGCTTGCGCGTAGGTCTTGTAACCGCTTTCGCACATACCAAAGAGATAACCTAATACCGACTGTGCGTTGTCCCATTTCTGTTGGTCAAACTTGCCGTTAGTGGAGGTATTTCCCCCTTTCTTACCATCGGCACGAGAGAGAAAGGCCTCACTATTTCGCAGGGACTTACGCACTGCTTTCATTTTGTCCGCATCATCCAATTGGTCTTGTGCCAGAGAGAAGAACGGCTTGGTAAATTCCTCACCAAACTTGTCCCATGCCTCTACGCACATTTCCAACGTCACTTCATCGGTATCATAGCCAAGCGATGCAAAGAGTTTTTGCAACTCTTCTTCAGGGATGGTAGATAGCGCAAACTTGATTGCGCTGTCTAACAAGTTTTTGCCGGTTGGATATGACATAATCACTTCTATTGAGGGTTACTGATTAGCCAATGAGGGCTTCTGCCATATCTTGCAGCGCAGCTGCATTGTCGAAGGACGAACCGAGCATGAGGGTCATATCCAATGTACGACCTGCACCAATCGTTACAATGAACACGTGTGCGTGATCCAACGAGAAGTGCTTGATATTGGAAATCTCCACCATCGTGCGGTTGAACTGCTCCGGAGTGAGGTAGGTCTTGGGAGTGATACTGTCGCTCACAGGACCACCAAACGGAGAGTACTCCACCAGTTTGAGGGTGTTGGCAAACTGCAACTCATTATCGGTGGTCAGTTGGAACGCATCGATACGAGTAGGATTGCGTTGCAGATAACGACGGATATACTCCAACTTAGGACAGTCGCACACCAATAACGGCTCATTAGAGGTGTTCTTAAGAACCGTGCCGTGTGCCACGATAGCATCTACGCTCTCGCCGGCAATGTTCTTGATCTCGTCCACACTTTGCAAATCACCTGCGAACACAGCCACCGTGTGCGACACGGTATCTAAGTTCTGCAAGCCAATCTGTACTGGATGACCGGCTTTGCTCTCATCAATGAGACAAGCCATATTGAACGCATCACCGGTGGCTTTGCTCAAACGGCGTGCACGATTCTTCAACGATACTTTTTCTTTGCCCGTAAAACGGTCGGATAAGATTTCTTTACGCATAGTCTATAGAATTTAATTCGTTAATACTCCTGTTAATTAACGCTTCCCGCGAAACGCTGATGCAGATGCGTCTGCTCCTTCAGTGGTCGTGGTGGTTGATTTACCTGATTTGGTTGCAGGTTCACTGCTTTTCTTGCCATTCTTCACACCGAAGAAAATAATCAGTGCGATAGCAATGATGAGCAAAATGCTCACGGTTGAAACTTTGTTTAGCATAGTCTTTTCGTATTTAGTTGATTTGTTTAGTTACAATTTACCGCTTCTACTCGTTTATCAGTGCTTAGCGATGACCAGCACCGTCAGCACAAACGGGCAAAAGCGTTGCCCTGACTACTCTCGTTGTGTATCCATTTTCAGATCAATGTAGGTCATTCCTGTGCCTCTCATCCTACTCTTGTTGCTTTTTGCTTTCGTACACGCTGTAATTCTTTTTGTTTTATTAAATGTTATTGTGCTTGTGTCTGTAAATAAAATATATCACAATCGCAATAATTCCAATAATCAGTAGCCATTTGCCACTCCCTCCTTTTTGAAAAAAGTCTAACATAGTATTCTCGTTTTTGTATGGTTATTCATTTGTTGAGCCGCCCATTTTGTCTGCATGTGAGCATAAAAAAAGCAGTCAATTCTGAGTTTGATCTCAAAATCGACTGCAAAGGTACAACAATCGCAAACCTAATTGTCCATTTATGGCGGACTATGGCGGTCTATGTCCGAATATGGCGGAATATGGCGGAATATGGCGGAGTAAAATAAACATTTATCATATATATGGTTTTTGCGACTATGTATCCCACCCCCATTCTTACAGGTTATATTGTGGAGCGAAAGTATATGGATAGCAAGTTCGTAGAACTTTGGCAGTTATTTCATCTTCCGAATTTGGATTATTCATAACATATTGCCGTAAATGTTCTGTGGCAAGTTTTTGTTTTGGCGATGCTTGAGTTTTAGAATGTGTGTCGAAATAATCAATTGCCTTTAAGAATAGAGATGCTATATTTGGAGCATTGATGACGACCCATTCTGTTAATTCTGTAATGTCCTTACAATCTGTTACGATGATACGTTGATATAGTGGTGCTAAACAAATAAAGCAATTTTCTCTAACCTTGCGTTTGTTAATGTACAAATTTATCCATTTTTTATACACGAACTCGTCATAACAGAATAGTACATCTGTTTGTTGTACAATTTTTGCAATAATATATGCAGAAAGAAGCTCCTCAAAAAGGATATCATTTTCCTGAGCTGCATCAAATTGTCTCCATTGCCATTTTTTGAGTTGCTGCCAAATTTCTTGACGACACCGATTAAATTGTTTATAATAGAAACGTGCGAGTGTATAAAAAATCTCTCTCCCAGCTTGATTTTTAGGTGAGTGTAATATATAATGCAATATACTCTCTTGCTCTACTAATTGCGAAACAACAAAATAATCATCATCGTATGGGCATTGCTCTATCTCACGCTGTATTTGTTTTGCCCGTTCATCATCGCCACTTATTAACCATTGATGGATGTCTTCTTTTAGTTTCTTATGTTCAAGTTCATAAATCAATGCTCGTCTGCGCTCGTCCTCTTCTTTAAGGCGCATTCTTTCCTGATGTTCTCTCCTTTTCTCCTCATTTTTATTATCTAATTTTGGACAACTAACCCAGATTCTATTTTGTTCATCATTTGTTATGTATTTAGTAACGGTGTCTTCATTGAAATCTGTCATAAGAAGCGGGCGCAAGTCTATTTCTATACATGCTACTCCCATTTTCTTAATATTTGATTGTTTTTTTTCATCTATCTCATGTGTAACCCTCATTTCAACCCAAAGTTCATGAGTAAAATTCCCTTTATTTATCTGTGCAACACAATCGGGACGTAAGTAAATGTCATCTTTTTTGATGGTCTGCTCTAATGTAACATTATCAAATATAATTGTAGATGATGATTCTTTGTGATATGCACCATTATAGTGTGGGGTTTTTATCTTCTTTGTTTGCTGAAATGCTTTTTGAGCGAGTAAATGTAATGCTGTCATTGCCGCACCGGGACAATCCGCTCCAGAACAATGCGCAAAATGATGTTCTTTCTTAATGCCAGCATTTTTAGCGACCAATGGTTCTTTACATTTTGGACAAAAGCATTGACATGATATTCCATTAGGAACATCTTCAATGTAAACTAATTCATTAGAAGAACTTATTGCATATCTTAATAATTGTGTAGTCATTTGCGTAAAATATTATCAATGAAACCGCAAATTGTCCATTTATAGCGGACTATGGCGAAATAATATCTCCTATATCAAGTTATTTTGCGTGTAAGAAATCATAGGAAAGATAATTATCTCAGTTCATGCAATTCCATAATATCAAGCATCTTGAAGAAAACATCGAACATCTCTCCGTGCCAAGACTGATGGAAATGACCATAGAACCAATGTGTCACTGGATGTTTATCTTGCTTGAGATGCGTAAATAACAAATCCATCTGCTCTCTTTCGTTGTCGCAATCCTGTAATAAGTTAGGATCATTGGCTGTCCAGGACGCTAGCCCGTTCTTAGTTTGCAGTTCACAGAAAGATGGTGATGTATGTGTAATCACGGTATCAATATGAATGTTTGAGGATGTTATTTCATTCATCATAGTAGCATCGTAGCGCGTTGGCTCACTCTGCCAATAATATTGTTTTTCTGGATGGCGGCGCATCTCTGCCAAACGGAAACTGCGATCAATACTGATGGCACCTCCTACACAAAGAATCTGATGCCCACAAGCATTCAGCACCGAGTAGTCCAAAATTGTACGAAAGCGTTCGTGACGTATCTTCTGCTCCGTGAAATACGAAGGGTTATCGTGGTTGCCACGCACCATGGCTATCCAACAATTGTGTTCGCTCAAGCGTCGTTGTACACGACGATAAACTTGCTCATAATAACCCTCTGCATGAAATCCAAAGCCGCAATCTCCCGCCACGATGACAAGTGTATCGTGCATATCGTACTGTACGCATATCGAAAAGACAAGCTGTTCAAACTTACCATGAATGTCGCCACAGACGACTACCGATGAGGCGTTGGGGTATGTAAAGGTATTAAGCATTATTCTTTTGCAAAAGCATTGAGAAGGCGTTGTAGCACATCTTCGGCAGTAGTGTTCTGGATGCCGATTGCCTTTAACATATCAACATTGGGCATATCTGAGCGAACCATCTCTGCAAAGAAAAGGATGTCTTGGTAAAGATTATGAGGAACGGCAAAATGTTGGGATGCAGCCAACATTGCAACTAGGCGAAAAACATCACGCTTATGCTTATTAACTTTGCGACTATCTATTGATTCGCCTTCAGCACGACGAGTTGCCAAATCAACATACGCACGACATTTTAGACAAATCAAGCTTTCGGGCTTTGCTACATGCACGCCATCCACCAATTCACAATGGGAGATAGTATAGTGGTAATATGCATCATTCATCAGGATAGCGGACAGACTTGACAAATCTTCATCTATAGGAATAGGTGTCAAGCGTGCATCCTCAGGAACTGTGAGCAAACCAATGTCACGTGAGAATAACTCAATCTGCTCAGGAAAATCTTCCGACGAAGGAAAACGGAAACGGAAATGCTCATGTTTACCTGTACTGGTTTCTTGGGCTTTATAGCCGGCATCCTTAACGAATTGCCAGAACTGCACAACAAAATCATGTGTCAGCGCCTCTACCACCAATACCGTATCTATATCGTGCGTGACGCGTGGATTTTGTGCGAACATATCTGCATATAGACCGCATGCCACACCACCAATAACAACATAGTTATCGGTGTAGTCTGCAAAATACTCTTTAAATTTATTCAGTCCGTCCATTATTGTTTAATATTTGATGTAACATATAATCAAGTTCCATACTTACGCGTTCATCCTCATCGTCTTTCAAAATCAAGTAAAGTGAGAGTGGATCCACTACACCGGTATCGCTTAACACCTCAGGGCTATAACGCCAAATTTCAATTTTAACATCGTTTTCTTCTTTAGTAAAGCAAGGAGGTACAGGACCATCCCATTCGCGAACTTTCTCATCCGTATGAGCCAAGTGCGAGTACTCTGCAAGAGCATTATAACCACTCAAATAATGCACCTCGCTATCGTGATAGAGAATACGTTCTACCGGACTGTACATGTAAGGCAGCGCCTTGTTCCATACCGCCCACTTATCCGTATCCAATGACATGAGTTTCTGCTTTCCAACTTTTGTTTCAGTAGCAAGGTCATGTCCGCGAAGCCATGTCAGTGCTTTATTACAAGTGGCATACGAAACACCTAACACATCTGCTATATCAACTATTGTTTTATTGACAATGGTTTGGCACTCTAGATGATACAACACTATCACCTGCGCAGTAGCCGGCATTTTACTCTCTATGTCAAAACTATTACGTATAGGACGAATGTCTATCAGCAGTTCCGGCATGAACATCAACTTGTCAGGAATAATAAAATTTATCCCTTGTTTTATCATGCGCGACTGATTATAGCCTGTGATAGTGTCAAAAACATAAATGCAACGTAAGCCGGTCTTCTCTGTAATAAGGGCAGCCATCTTACGCAATTGCATCGGACTATAATGTTCCGTTTTATCCTGTACAAACATAACCTGTTGCCCATACATATCTGCGACCATCAAATCAAATGCATCGGTGATAATCATCGGAAGATTTTCAACTTGCGCTTTAGACGGACGAGACAAGTGGATTGTCATTTGAAGCGATTCCTTCAAATATATTTCTATTTGCTTAACATTTTTCATATTCACTCAAAATGCAACTATTCATGCGATAGAAAATTTGTGCAAAATTACACTTTTTTCAGCAAATATGCAAATAATCATGAAAGAAAATGTAAAAAAACTGATTTTTTTCTCGTTTCTTATCAAGAAATCAGTTCTATCTCATCTTTTTACACCTCAATACAATACTTTTCGCATACCCACTTGACCACATTGGGGGGAATAAGTCTATCACGCGTATTGATAGCAACATTTAAGTCTTTCTCTATATTCGGTATCATATGTCTGAACCACCGACAGAAAGTTCGATTGCTCACTCCAGCCGCTTGGGCTAGTTCAGATTTTAACATTGATTTCATAAGTCGGAGATTGGGGTTATTGTTTCATACGTTGGTGATAATGCGGATTGTGTTTGGCTTTGCGGTTTACACTTGCTTGCATACGCTTCACTTTCTCAAAGGAACGGATATAGGGTTTGCGTGTGTCTATACTGTCTTCCGTTCGGAACAGCACATAATCGGTAGCAAAAGTGAAGAACTTTGGCGGCACCTCCGTAAATCCGTGTCCCACTGCTATCATATCCACCTCGCGCTGTCGCCTACGGATCATTAACTCATGTATGACCTGTTCCGTTCTTGCCGGGAAATAGGCACGACAGTCATCAAAGATGATGATACCGCACTTGTAGTTGTGCAGCACACGCATCGTCCATTGAGGGTCAAAGATATGCCGACATACTCCATCAAACATAAAGTCCTCTTTTGTTCTTAGTTCGTTCATGGTATAGAGTGGATTACTGTATGCATCGACTTCATTGTATTCTGTATCATCGGGCGTGATGATGAGTATGCGCTGACGCGTAGCCGCGCATATCTGTTTAATGAAGGTGGTCTTGCCAGTACCGTTAGCCCCTAACACGACAATGAGTTTACTCGTCCGTGTGGATGGTGTTGGCGTTTGCTGCATCATCTGCTCGCGAATCG
>JAZLHD010000040.1:0-2480 GCA_045616645.1 Paludibacteraceae bacterium | reverse complement strand
AAATGCATTATTTTCTCTTTTTCGCCCGCAAAACTACTAAAAAATTCTCACATCTACAAATTTATTTTTCAAAATTTATCGCAATGCTAAGAAAATCGCGGCTTTTACATCACGTGAGCGATGGGCAGGTACGTCTGCCGGACGGCGGAAACCTCCCCGCCTATCTATAGATCCTATTCAATGTTTGTGCCAGGCGGATGCCGGCGGCGTAGAGTTGGAAATGGACTTCGTCTTTGAAGTCGTAAACGTACTTATAACTGTTGCCGTTCCACTGGTCTTGATATTCAGAAATCTGCCGAACTAATTCGCGCGTCTGCTCTGTTGCTTCTTCTATCGTAAGTTTCTCTAATGTCTTGCGTTGCGCACCTAACTAATCCTCTAACATCTGCGCA
The DNA here is from genome assembly GCA_045616645.1 of Paludibacteraceae bacterium. GTDB lineage: Bacteria > Bacteroidota > Bacteroidia > Bacteroidales > Paludibacteraceae > Colicola. Next base: position 2,088 of record JAZLHD010000040.1, on the reverse strand, counting down.
TATTCGGTATAAGAATAGCCCTCGCGGTCAATGATCTTATCGTCCCAAACGGAGTGCATATTTGTGGGTACACCAAACCACTTCACCTTAATCGTATTCATTCCTAAATCCGAGGTCTTGGCAAGATGGCAAGGACAGTACCTATCTCCCGTAAAATGCACCAAGAACCGAAGGGCATCGAGGTCTTTCGGGTTCTGTTTTACCACAGCCACGACACTGTCGTACCGAGCAAATAACTCGCCGCCTACAGGGTCGTCCTGATAATGCCATACGCTTGCTTCCTTATAGATAGTGTCGCTTTTAATCTCATCTGCCCACGCAGCCCAATACACCATCCCGTGCTTGCCCAGCACCTTATCCACGTTCTTGATGGCTCTTTTACTCATGTGCTTATACGCCACTTCGGCAATAATACGATGTCCCTTCTGCCCCCAAGCAAGAACGTCTGAGGTGTTCAATACCAATAGGGTTAACACTGCTAATAGCAGACTTTTTCTACTCTTTTTCATAATATAATAAATTTTTATCTCTCGTAAACAAACGCCCGAACACGCTCACGCAACCGCTTTCCCTCTTCACGCGTGAGCGGATTGGACTGCGGCGAGGTCGGATAATCCCACCCAAACAGCACCGGCATATCCGACCAATGGTAACAGCCCAAATGTTTCCCTTCCTCGGGCACGTAAGTGTATTCATAAAACGTTATCGGTCCCTTATAATGAGCCACAAAACTATCTATTGGCGCATGAAACATATAATCCGTCAACGCCTCGTCAAAACGCTGCCAGAAAGGCTCTTTTCCTTTGGGCACCTTAAACTGAGGCAGACCGTTCTGCTTGGCATAATTAGCGGCTATCGTGGAAAACAACGGATAAATTCCGTGTCCTACGTTTTGGGTGAACATCCTACTCTCCTCGCTTGTGTATGAGATAAGCAGCGGTTTTGTGCTCTCACGCACCGTCAGATAAGGATAGTCCGTAAATAAGTCCCCATCTATATAAGGCGCAAATGGACAACGCGTCTCGCCGCTTACCACCATCCCTCGATAAAACTTCCCCGCCGCTTTCTCAATCCTGTCAACGGAGAGGGACAAGACCTTATCGACATGATTCGTCGATAGACCTAAATAACCTAAGTATTTCTTCGTGCGTTTACGACTATGCTCCGGACTTAAGAAATGGTCAATACAAGGCGAAAACGCAATCGCCTTGGCAAAGAGGGGTTGAGCCTGTTCGAGCGCCATGAGATTGATGACCGAAGCAGCTCCTGCCGACTGACCCATAATCACAATGTTCGCAGTGTCTCCGCCAAAGGCGGGAATAATCTCATGCACAAATTTGAGGGCTTGCAGTTGGTCGCGAATACCGACATTCGAATCGAAGCGATCGCTGAAGTCGTGCAGGTTCAAAAACCCATACACGTTAAGGCGATAGTTACAACTGACCACAATCGTATTTGTCTCCCTCGCAAACAACCCCAATTCGTACATCAATTCATCATTTAACCCTTCCAGGCGGTTCAATTCATCATTAAACCGGCTTCCCGTTCCTCCCGTCGTAAACGCTCCTCCATGAAACCACACCACCACCGGTTGTTCAGCGCAGCGGTCATTCAGCCCTTCGGGCGGTCGTTCCGCAGGAACAAAGATATTGAGATAGAGGCAATCCAATCCCGTGTTTTTCGTACTATATTTATTTTGCAGTTGGGGGCAGTTCTTGCTACCTTTATCGGCAACGAGAACGGTGTCCCACGGCGTAACGGGACGAGGTGCGCGAAACGCCCATTCGTCTGTAGGAGGTTGAGCAAAAGGAATACCAAGGTACGCCATCACACTATCGCGCTCAATCCCCTCAATGGGACCATAGAGCGTTTGAACTAAAAGAAGAATTAAAAGAGATTTCATGCTGCAAAAGTACTACTTTTTTTTGATATAGCCAAATAAAATGCTAGGGCAACCGCATCAAAATTTTGCATTTTTATCAAATGAGCATTTCGGATATGTTTGCGAACAGATAGATAAAAATTATATCATATCATCTTCGCGGTCGCAACCGAAAGTGTGATTATATTTTATTGATTTTTAAGCAT
>JAZLHD010000039.1:0-25408 GCA_045616645.1 Paludibacteraceae bacterium | reverse complement strand
TACTCAAACAATGTAGTTAAGTCCATTTGTAAGAAGGTTGTAAGAGGAACGCCATCTGTTCCCACGACAAAAGAACGATACGGATGGTAACGACGCTCAAATTCAGGCAAGCCACTATTCATTCCTCGTCGGCCACTTTTTACTTCTATAGCCACTATATCACCTTGATACTCTACAATAAAATCCACTTCATCATTGCGATCTCGCCAATAATACACGTGTGCATCCTGTTCTTCTGCGAAATCCAATAGATATGCCCCAACAGCAGACTCAACCCATCTCCCCCACACCATCGGGTCAGCCATATCACGTTCTAATCCCTTGCCCTTATATGCGGTCATTAGCGCATTATTATAGGTCAATATTTTGGGCACTGATTGGCGCTTCCGAGCTTCGTCAAATGCATATTTATGCAAGCCTGTCAAAAGATTACACTGCCCTAAGATATCCATATAAGACGATAAGGTTGTAACATTGCCGGCATCTTGTAACTGCCCCAATAGTTTCGTTAGCGAAATCTGTTCAGACGAATAAGAGCACCCTAATTCAAAGAGTTGTTTCATCAATGCCGGCTTGTAGATATTGCTCGTCATAATAACATCCTTTTCGATAGCCGGTGCCACTAATGATTCCTTTATATATTTTTTCCATCTACGCATATCGGCAATATAATCGGTTGCGCCTGGATAACCGCCAAAATAGATCCATTGCTCTAATGTAAAACCAAAAGCATCTCGCATTTCGGGATAGGACCAGTGTCCCATTCGAATCAGTTCATAACGACCGGCCAATGACTCGGTAAGACCCTTGCGGAGCAAAAGGCGCGAGGACCCTAATAACAAAACCTTAATAGGCATTTTATTTCGTATATCAGCGTCCCATTCGCGTTTAACGACCTCACTCCACTGCTTTAGTTTTTGTATCTCATCAATTACCAATATTGCTTCCGATAGTGATTGGTTGCGCACTTGGATGCGAACCGATTCCCACACACGACGTATCCAGTCATTATCATCTACAGGAATTGCATCGGCATTAAAGATAAAACTGGGTATTTCCAAAGACCGGCATACCTGTTCCACTAATGTTGATTTACCCACTTGACGAGGACCTGCAATCACTTGCATTTTATTCTTCGGCTCTAACAAGCGTTCACGAACCGTGGCATAAGATGGACGAATATACATAACTAACGCAAATTACTCAATTTTACACAACAAATTACTCAATTTTATAAAACAAATTACTCAAAATTGCGCTGCAAAATTACAACTTTTTTTTGGAATACGCAAGAAAATGAAAAGAAAAATGCAAACTTTTTCAATTTTGACCCCAAGCGTACATAAACTGAGCCCCGTGCATACACACGAGTTTACTTTTATTAATATAAGAACCCAAATACCCATAAGGGAATCTTATTCCCCATGGCGGATTCAATATTATCTGCGGCAATGAAACTATTCTCTATGGTTGCAATTTGTTTGCCATCCTTATTCTTTCCGCCAACCTCAATAGTCCAATGGTTATCTACCAACAAATCTCCACGAGAGGAATATTCGACCCGATGTTTTGTGAGTAGTTGCCCTACCAAGAAGGTTTCTCTTAAGGTTCCTATATTGACTTGCTTTAGGGACAATGCATACATTAGATTCGGATTCTCCAAGTAAATCTTCTCCGGCTTTTGAATTTTCTTCAAACTACCCTCGTCAGCGTAAAGAAGATTGAGTAATTTAGCTCGCTGTAAATATTGGAAATAACCTCGCAAGGTTGCTCGTGATACTTCGATGGATTTACTCAGTTTACTAATATCAACTTGCATGGGAACATTATCCGCCAATAGGGATAAGAGGGTTTCCAACTTTCGAATAGAACTCACATCAACCTTACAGAGTTGTGGCAATTCTTCATTTAGAATAACATGCACTACATTCTCCACTCGCAATGGATATGAAAGGCGATCTTCTAAAAAGAATGGGTAATATCCACTTTGTAGATATTCATCAAAATGTTCCAACGGGCGGCATTGTTCATTCACTTTATTACAAACCTCATCGGGATGATTTAGTATTTGTTCCAAATTATACTTCTCAAAGGTAAGTCCATAAGCTAGTGAAAGATATTCACGATAGGATAGTCCGTGAATAGTGTAGGCAATACAACGACGAGATAGGTCTGCCTCTCCCGCAAGTATATTCAATAAAGATGAGCCGGAGATAACAAGACCAAGATCGGGATAATCATCGTAGATGTTTTTAATCTCCAAGCTCCAGTGGGGATATTTATGAACTTCGTCCAACATTAGCAGATGACCGCCTTTTTTATAGAATTGATCTACAAAATCACTTAGTGTATGCTGAGTGAAATAGATATCATCTAAACTGACATATAGGGAAGATTTGCAATCGCAATTATGCATTTTTAGGTATTGCAGCATTATCGTTGTTTTGCCGACACCCTTTGCCCCTTGAAGAGCAATGAGCCGATTGCTCCATACAATATCATTCATCACGCTCCGCACGTATTTAGTCGAAGTTAAGCGGAGTTTGCGTTTGCATTTTTCAATCAAGTGTTCCATAGTTTATGTCTGATAAGTTATATATTTTTTTGTTAAAACTGGCAAATGAATTTACCACATTTTGCGCAAAACTGGCAAATACATTTTCCAAATTCGAGTGCAAATATACAACAAAAATTTGGTATGAGCAAATATATTTTTGTTTTTTAAGCAAAAAGGATAGATTTATCTATCTAAATAGGCATATTTTTGTCTTCGGTTAGGAGTTTACTCATAAAAAGAAGATAAAATAGGACTATTAGGAGGCGATAGCCGATTTGCTTAAAAAACGAAAATCTTTGCTCATATTAATAAAGACGAGGCATGTACATTCGGGGGAATTTCGCAAAGCGAAAGGCGGCGTCCGAATATACGACTTTTTACAAAACTGAGCCTCGTGCATACACACGAGGCTCATCCTCCCCTCTCTTCGGGAGAGGGGCCGGGGGTGAGGCTTATTACCGCAGCTCCGCTCCGGTAGCGTTATACACGCGCCCACCGTTGATGAGGTAGATGTTACCGTTGCGCAGGAGCTTCAGGGTCTTGCCATCCGCCTCTCCGCCTATCAACCTTTCCGCCTCAATCCCCGTCGGGGATGACGCATTCAGTTTAGCCTTGAGGTCAGCTATTTGTTGGGCGGTGAGATAACCACCTTGAATGAAGTGCTGCTTCACGGCCTCGTTGTAGTTTGCGTTCGTAACGGGGTCCACACCGCAGAGGTGGCGAATGCAGTAGCGGATGGTATTGCGGTGGCGGTACTCTTGTATTCGCATGTTGGAGGTTTGTTCATAATCGTGCGCCACCTCCTCCCACGGGGCATCGCAAAGGGCAGCGATAGTAGCGCAAAAAGCGCCGGTGCGGTCGGCTCCGATAGCGCAGTGGATCTCGAAAGGAACGGGGTGATCAGGGTTTAAGATAAACTCTATCACTTCCTGCACCCATTCGGCGAAGCGGGGGGAATCGGAGTGATAGATGGCATCGTTATACTCGGGCGTATGTCCGTTCTTTGTTCCCACATAGAGGACGTTATTCTTGGCTATGATAGACTTATAGTATTCGGGGATGGTGATGGTATAGGTCTTGCCTCCGCAGGAGTAGGTTTTACCGGCATTGGACGTTTTATCACCGGATAGGGCGATGTCGCATTGGATGCCCTTGGCGGTAGCTGCTTGGGCTACGTAGTAGAGTCGCCTTTCCTCGGTGTCGTACTGTTGGTGGGAGGGGTCAAAGGGGTGATAACTACGGTAGAGGTGCTTCGTGCACGGCACGCAGCGGAAGTTAGCCAGTTGGAGTTGTTTGTTTATGTCGGTAAGGTCCCATTGGGAAAGAGAGGGAACATACTGCGCAAATTCGCAGCGCGAGTATATCTCGTCTATATCATCGCCGGGCATAGCTACGACCATGTTTTCGCCGTTGGCGATGAATAGGTACCGTTTATCAAAGTTAGCGCCCCAGGAGGCATTATGGTGTTCGGTGGACCATCCGTTGTCGCTTAGGTGTACATGAAAGCAGAACTCGGGCTGTCCGCTATTGCCTATTTTGGCAAGGGAGTCAAAGGGCAGGGTGAGGAAGAAGCATCCGTCGTCGGAATAGTTATTCATGCGGTAGCCGGTTTTGGTCATGTTCCATTCAGTAAAGGAGCCACAAACATACACCTCGCGAATAGAACTGCGGGAGCGGTTAAAGCGCTTATCCGAGGTCGAATAGAGAAAGGTGACCGTAGAATCGGTGGCATTCATCGTGTAGCAGTGGTTCTTATCCTCCGAAGAGAAGGTCACTTGAGGTTTATTATCGCCCAACCAAGTAAGGGATAGCGTGCTGTTATTATCCTTACCGGCGGGCGTAAACTTGTACCATTGTCCGGCTGAGGAGGTCAGACCGGCGGTATAGCGCCCTGTATAGTGGAGAGCCACCTTGCGGGTATCCGGACCGAAGTTACCGGTGCCCCAGGTATCGGAAGCGCCGATGACGGCCATATAGGTAGCGTCCGACCATCCGGAGGGGAGGGTGCAGTAGATATCAGATCCCGATTGGGTAAACTCATACACAGCGGTGTAGTCTTCCTTACCCACAAGGAGTAGGATATGTTCGTCGTTCCATTGGGTAACTGAGTTATCGAAATAGATACGTCCGCCACCGAGGTTCCATGTAGCAGCAGAGAGGTTCATTAGGCACATTATGGCCAAGAACAAAAGTATGGATTTATGCTTCATAGTATTAAATTTATTTTGCGCAACAATGAGCCCCGTGCATACACACGAGGCTCGTTTTTACTACAGTTGAAAACTTTCAACTCTAAACTATTACCGCAGCTCCGCTCCGGTAGCGTTATACACGCGCCCACCGTTGATGAGGTAGATATTACCGTTGCGCAGGAGCTTCAGGGTCTTCCCTTCAGCCTCTCCGCCTTTCAGCCTATCCGCCTGAATAGAAGTCGGCACTTTCGCCTCGACTTCGAGAACGAGTTGGAAGCGGTTGTTATAGGTACCCTTATTGAGGTCAACGCTATAGTTGCTTACATTGAGGTCTGTAATAGTGCCTTCCTCCAAGTCAACGAGTTGAGCTGTTCCGCTGAACTCCTTCGGCATAGCGAAGGTATAAGTGCCTGCCTTGCGAGCAACCACACCCAAGTTGACTATTTGGTTCTTGAAGGCCGTTCCGTTGTAAGCCACATCGTATGCTCCGGCATAGGAGTAAATGTTAGGTTGGCCGGCGTTCATCATCTTCGTCAGATCCTCACTGAGGACGAAATCTTCGTTTGCATTATCCTTCAGAGACACATAGGTACGATCCCATTGCTCGCCGAAGTAGAACATCAGTTCAACGGTGTAGTTCTTTTCGTCTGCGTATGCGTAGCGAGGAGCCGGAGTAACGGTATGATTGATAATCGAAGCCTCTTGCCAATTGATATCGCCATGGAACTGAACGAGATAAGCGTGGGTAGCTAAGAAATTAAATCCATCTACGGCTGCCACATTATAACCATTCGTTGTGGGGTTCCACTGATAGAGGGCGTGCATGGTACACATTTCCGCTGTTCCCGTCAAATCTTGGAATGCGGGCGAACCGATTACGTTCCAGTCTGTGTCGGTAATCTTGTGGTTCTTCTCATTATGTTCACCGAACGTGCGGTCAATCGTGCACTTATGTTCCGGTACGGGAACTGTCTTGGTACCATTTCCTACAATCTTAAGGTCTCTATCTGCGGACGGGAAGTAGAAGGAAACGGACTGACGACCATTAGCCCAAATGGCATCATCTTCATCGTCGAAGAAATCGGGATCTAAGCACAATGCATAACCCACATTTGCTTTAACCGTATCGTTGATTCCAAGGTATGTCCAGAAAGTTTCCGTTTCTGCGAAGAAACCTATTCTCGAACGCAAATCACCATCATAGTATTGCAGTACCCACTTTGTTCCGTAACCATCTATACCGAAGATGTCATTAACGGCTACATCGAACGGCAAGCTGAACCAGTAGATATTGCGAGCATAGATAGAATCCGTTTGCGTGAGACCATCGGTCATAGTGCTCCTATTGAGTTGCAGAACGGAATAGATAGTCTTGATTTCTTGAATCTCAACACCTGCACTTCTAATATTAATTTGAGCTGCACTCTCTTGTGCTTCACGAACGAGTAACATATCGGCATTCAAAACAATCGTTTCTGTAATGTCACCACTTGGCATCCAACCGCTGATAAGGCGATCGGTCTTAAAGTCATAAACCAAACGCAAATGCTGTTTAGTACCGGCTTCAAGCAGTTGTTCAGTTTTTATGATAGTACCATCCCCTTGTTGCACTCCTCCAACGAAGGACTGATATTTATTATTATAGTATGCACTTACAGCTACTTGAGCGCCACCATCTGCCAATACATCCATGGTATAGGTCCAGTCGTTCTCATCAGCAAATGACTTTGCGGTAATAACAGGCTTTGTTTCTTCTTGAGTATACTCAAAGAGTTTGTCGTCATTAGAACGAATTTGCATATATTTAGCATCATCGTATGCTCCGGAAATATAGGCACGACTCAGGGCATTGATGTTACTATTATACCCAAAGCGGATATTTGCCGCACCTTTGAGGAACTCATCTTCATCTAACCAAGCATCTTCTTTCAATGTATCCGAAATACAAGCATTGATTTCGTTAGCCACTACGAAGCGGACATTACCTCCTCCGTTAGTATTCCAACGGCAATAGTAGTAGTTGAAACCCTCATTCGAATTATTAACGAACTTCGGGTTACGATCCGTGAAGCGCATCAAGTTATTATCATTGGTCTTATACTCGTTCCATCCTCCTTGTGCGCAGTCCGTACGGATATAGTAATTACCCTTATAAGGTTGAACGTTAGTGATTGTTGGCGTTTCACCCTTTGTCAGCGTCATGGTATAAACGCCGGCAGCTTCGGTATTATTATAGTTAATCGTTTTTGTATTACCCCATTCGATAGGCGATTTATCCACATTCGTTGCCTCCTCATAGGTAAATACATTCTCACCTGCATTGAGGTACATGGATATAGTTCCACTTACTTCCGCAGCACGAATAATATTCGAGTAGCGGACAGGATCGCCTATCTTCACACGATAGTCATTGGGGGTGATAGGATACTCAACTGACAAGTACATCTTATCGTTATCGAAGGTAAGCGAGAAGGTGTAATCACCGGAAGCGGCTGCATCAATCCAACCAAGGTTATCTAAAGTAGCATATTCATACAAGCGAATACCCGTGCAGTCCTCAGATGTAATCTTAACGTGATTACTGAAGTTCATTCCCGTGCAGTTACCAATATAGAGATTATAGGTCTTATTGCCTTCCATTCTTGTTGTAAAAGAATAGGTATCACTCCCCACAAAGGCAGCCTTCATTTCGCCTTCATATTTCATAGTTTCTCCTTCACGTATATGCATATACATCTTTGATTCTTCGCTATTGTAACCACGCCAGAAACCGGTGCTATAATAGTTGGCAGATCCATTCTTTGTTTCCTTGGGAGACTCCGAACTGAGGACAAACATATTTGCGCAATCTTTGAAGTCCATTCGGCGAGTAGCATTACACTCTGTGAAATACTCATAGTTATTCATTCTACGATCTGCAAAGACAACACCTACGATGCCGGTTACCGTTGTCGGGTCATAAGCATATTCCCAGATATTAGTCTTTGAAATACGCGTCATTTTACATGGACCGGCAATGAAGGAAGCATTAGAAGTTTGCGATCCGGTACCTTTGTCTCCATTCCAGTAATCACTATTCTTATAGAAATATACGAACATTGAGTCAGTACCCCATGCATCTTGCATCGTGTTGTTGAAGTAGATGGATGTATTTTGGGCGAAAACGGCAGTAACAGTACCCGTAGCCGTGGCGTTGAACTTACACGGATTAGAAGTCTGGGTATAACCGGCAGCAACATAGACATGCTCACTCGTTTGCCACTCAACAAAGTGATAACCAGGATTAGGAGTCGCAGTAATTTCAGTCGGTGTCGTGGGTCCCATTTGTTGCTCGCCAGAAGGTTCTACACTACCATTGGCATCGGCGCTAACTATAACAGCATATTTCGTTTCCTCAGGATAGGTAACTGTCAGTGTATGGTCGTTCACATTGAATGAGAAGCGATAGGTGCCGGCAACATCTGTTATGATTTTGCAGTTACCAGTATTTGTTGTCATTGTCCAACCGCTGCAATTATTACGATTCATTGTTCCTGTGTTACCATACGGAGAATCACTATCGTTATGATGGTAAACCAAGAACTCATAGTTACTACTTGCTGCCAAAGTGATATCTACATAACCCACATTACCTTCAAAGTTCTCGATAAAGTTGCCTTCTGCCCAATCGTTGAACTGACCGCGAACCGTCCAAGAGCCTTTGAAGTTAGCTTTTAAAGTACCTGCTTGCGATGCTTTTACGGTTGTAGTTGCTTCCTCGCTGGTAGTAGTGATACCCTCTGATTTTTCCCAATTAGCGAAGGTATAATGTGCATCCGGTGTGGCGGTAACTTGAGTACCAACATATTCGTCAATATCTTTTTCACCAACAGGAGAAACACTACCATGCTCACCTGCGGAGATGGTTACTTTATAGGTCGTAGCCGCAGGGTAAGTAACAGAAACTTTCACCTTGTGATCCTCTGAATGAGATGCAACAGTAAAGAAATAATTCCCCGCCTCTGTAGTTTTCATATTGCAATCTCCAAAGGTCTTATCATCGTGATTTTCTTCAAATTCCCAATTTTCCACACTGTTTTTAATCCAATAATTCTCGTCCCCATTATTGTTTCCGTACCACTTTCCCGTCACTTTATTGTGTGCCTTGAAGATATAGTGGGTATTAGCCTCTAATGTCGCTGTTGCTTTACCGGATTCGCAATCTACAATATGGTCTGCACCATCTTTATTATTCGATTTTTGGATATAGAATGCCCACAAAGCGTCATAAGGAGTTGTAAGCCAAGCACCATTACCATCATTTTCAATCATACTGTAGTATTTGCCATTATTGCCGGCAATAGTCAAATCGCCAGTTTGTTTTCCGTTATTGTTATTATTGAAGATAACATAAGTCCAATCGTGGTCTTCTGTGTAATATTGGAAGTAATAATAGGTCACACAATTGATAACCTCTGTATTGCTGGTAATTACCTCACCGGGCCATTTGTTATTATTTCCTTCGCCATTACCATAAGCATAGGCAGCAACTGCTTCCCACCCATCATTATTGGCAAAATACAACTTCACGAGGGTCTTGTCTCTGTAGGTAGCGGTGACAGTACCGGTAGCAGTAGCAGAAACGGTCGTCGTCTTGTCGCTTTCATTGGCAACACTTGCGCCACCGGTGCAAGTCCATTGAACGAAGATTTTGTCTGCCTTATCCGCAGCCGTAATCTGAGGATGAGTTGCCACACCTGCTTGTACGGTAGTACTTCCATTACCATTATCAACGGTCACATCGTATTTATTTTCACTTGCACTAACACTAATTGCCACAGCCTTAGCCGGCATAGTGAAGGTGTAAGTGGGAGCAGAAGTTGCATTTAATGTTACATCCTCCGAGGTAACAGTAACTGTATAACCGGCGGTTGGGGTAACAACGAAGGAAACTTCTTGTTCATATTTAGCCGTACCAGGTTTCTCGCCGTATGTCCAACCGGTTGCTTGAGCGGTGTAAGAAATATTATATGAGTCACGTGTATAGTTATAAGTCACGGTTGTTGAACCATCACCGGCAATCGTCACTGTTTGTGTACTCGGAGCGGTAAAGCCATCATAATTCTTTACATCAGGAGTTACCTGTGCATCGGTCGTACCGGTTAAATTGTCCGTATCTACCAAAGTATAACCGTCATCTGCAAGATTCTGTTGGTAGTGCTTAACGGTATAGGCGGTATTGGTGTTGGGTGTAGCCGAGGCAGTCAAAGTGACAGAACCTATGGTAACCGAAACAGTTGCATTGGCACTTGTTTCGCTGCCGGTAGTATAAGTTACAGTACCTTCGCCTGACTTTGTCCATTGAGCAAAAGTATAACCTGTTTTGGCAGTAGCCGAAATCTCGCTCACAATAGGTAGAGCAGTTTGGTTGAGTTTCTCTCCTGTAACAGCAGAAATACCAGTACCAGCCACTACATTGAGGTTATATTTACTTGCATCGGTATAAGTGGCAGTAACGGTTGCTTCTTGTGATGCATGGAAAGTAATCGTTTCATCACTTACGGCACAACCAACGAGTGTAATGCCTGCACCCAATTCCCATTTATCGAACTTCTTACCCGTTGCCGCAGCCGCAGCCGTTGCCGTACCTTTAGTTACACAACCGGCAGTTGTTGAAGCGGCTGTACCACTAACGATGGTGACGGTGTATAGCGTTTCAGCAAAAGTGGCTTTTAATGTACCTGTGCTACCTGAACCATTACCATAAAGAGTAACGGGATTGTCTGTTGTTTTGCTCTTGATATCTGCATTACCAGTCACAGCCCAACTTGCGAAGTGGTAACCGTCGGCAGGAGTAGCCGAAACAGATTGAGTTGTTGCCACACCGACATTAGCCGATGTCGGATCTACCGAACCATTGCCATTAGAGGAGATGGTGACGGTGGTTTTTGTTTCCGTTGGAGTAACGGTAACAGCCACGTTACTTGCCGGCATCGTGAAGGTGTAGGTGTTGCTGCTTTTGTTAAGTGAGATTGCATCACTTGTAGTACTATTCACAGCACTAACAGCAATGGTATATCCAGTCTTAGGATTGATGGTCATCGAAACGGTTTCTCCATAAACGCCTGTAAGAGGAGCTGTTGCATAGGAAAATCCTTGTCCAGTGTCTGTAGATGGGGAGTAGGAGATAGTGTAAGATGGAACCTGAAAATAGATTGTATTACTTGCATTAATTGCTGTATTGTCGGTACTATTATAGGTTGCATACGCACGAACAGTTACGGCATACGTGTGTGCATCATTTCCGGCAGTAAATTGATAAGTGTTGTTGCCATCACCATAAGAGCCTTCTACACCGTCCACCTTATATTTATATTTAAAAGTAGGATTAGAGTCATCAACTTGTAGAGCAGCCGTTGCTTTCACTTTGATGGTTGCACCAGCTGCAATAATATAAGGACTTGCTTCGGTTCCCGAACCGCTAATTGTAGTTGTGCCATTATTGGCAATGGTCAACGATTTCATCGGAGGAACGTAAGTACCCCAAGAAATTGATGCTTGATCCCAATTCGATCCTGTGATAGATACGCAGTTTTGCTTATCGTTTGAGCGACCACTAACATAAATACTATTGGAATAGTTCCATTGAGTTTTCCAGTCGCTAGACATACGTAACATTTGTACATAACGAACATAAGCGTTGTCTATCTTTGTGTACCAAATATTACCTGTTAGGTTTGTACCATTAACATTTTTATAAAAATCATCTTTATTGTAAAAAAGATTGAATCGCATTTTTGCACCATCACTTGACCAATTGGTGTTGGTGACATTGCAGTACAAATAACTACCATTGGGTAATTCGCCCGTTGCTGCCCACGCATTTGGGCTGATTCCAAGCCCCGCTACCAGCAAGAGCATTGGCATTAGATTTTTGAAAAACTTTTTCATAATGATTTGAAATTTTAAGTTAGTATATTTTTGAGTTAGTTATTATAACATTTTTGCTAAGAAATCAGCACAGCGATCTATCTTGTCGACCTGGTTAGTATAAACATACCGCATAACATCATTTACAATGTCCATTTTGTTTTTGTGTGCTTTTTCCATCTCTTTTTCTAATTTTTCATATAGTTTTTTGCCATTTTTATCATCCCCCGCTATTGTTCTAGCATACTCATTAACTAATTCCGGCAAATTTGTATTTACAAAAGTATATGCAGATAAATAATCCATTAGGTTGTCATCTGGTTGTTCTAATAAATACTTACGTAGATATTTTTCTAAACTTTCAATAGGCAAATAATTAATGCGTAGGTCACCATAAGTGTGCGATCTAATATACTTTTGAGCTTCTTGTTCAATGTCTTGATCCAAAATAGATATGATTTGAGCACTCCCGAAGATACCACTCGCCATAGCTTCATTTGCCATCTCCAATACAGCCATCCACCCACCAATCGGTACAACATGAACCATTTCATGAGTAAGCAAGCCCTGTTGTTTAATGATAGACCAAACTATTTCTTTTGCTAAAACATCTTCAACTAAAATAATTTTATCAAAGCCTATTGACCGATACAAATATTTCGTCGCATAAAGTGGATGACAAGGATTCTGAATCCTTAAAACATTTTTAGCATTTCTTTGAACAAAGAAAATATGAGAAACATCTATACTATTTAGGAGTACGATTGAATGTGTAGAAAAATAAAAGGCATAATTATACTTTTCTGATATATCTGCTAAAAAGTTCAACAAGCGCTGCAAAGAAGCGGGATGAAGCGCTAATTCCACCTCATCAATAAACATTAAACTTAAATCCTTATTATGCTCTCTTTCTTTAATTCGATTTTGTAAAAAGATTGCATTTAAGATTCCTACTAGTAAATTTTCACCAGTGGACATATGGAATTGGCTAACAAACTTATCTTTTCTACCATAATAAAAAACTGTACCATCAAATTTTTCATAAGTATTTGCAACGAACCAAAGTTTCTCATAATAATTTTCATCATTCTGCAAAATTTTGCCAAGATTTGTACGAATAAAATCATCCGCTACTATCAATTTTTCTTTATCTACAAATTGTGCTCCTTTCAATTTTGAATATGAAGCGTCTCTAAAGCGTGTACCAAATATTAGACTTCCCTCGTAAAACCCCTTTAACTTTAGATCTCCATTAACACTCGTGGATTGCCAAGAAGACCCATCAAAGCTATGTGTTCTTGTAGCGCCCTCATATTCATACGAAATCGAAGCTCCGGCTTCGCACGGGCCAAAATAATCTTTTAAATTCATTCCCGTATAAATAGCACGAGCTGCACAAGCAAGAATAGTTGTTTTACCAGTTCCATTTTCGCCTGCAATAGCGAACAACCCCTTTTCTATAGGGAACTCCATTTCCAAATGTTCTACACATTTGATTTTATTGATAGTTAATTTCAAGTTGCTCATAATATTATCTAAATGATTTTTATATTTAAGTTTTATAGTTATCTTATGCAAACACTCAACAAACTCCCGCCCACGCATTAGTCGTAAAACCTAAGAGGGCAAAAAGGAGGAGAATTAGGGTCGACCATCGACCGACACTGTCTCGACAGTCATTAAACACTGTTGATAGTGTTAAAAATTTGAATGTTTGTTTCATAATTGTTTTGTTTTTAAAGGGTTAATATTTTGAGTTATGTTATTTTCTATTTTAATTATTAAGTGTGAAGATAAGGACATGAAGAACTACTATCTTCTGAAAAATCATTAAATTCTTTATCTATATTAGCACGATATTGATTATTCTCGTCAGAATTTTCCGTAAGTGTGGGGAATTGATAAAATAATCTTATCCAGCCAAACCACAATAAAGAAATAGATAGAGCTGCCAAAAGGACAGACGTTAATCCTAATGTCTCAATACACATCCCAGGCCATATCACTTGTAATAACGTAAGTGCTATGATACCCATTAATGAAATCATCTCAAACTTACGAGCATACATAAATCTTTGAAGCATAACGGCTTTAACGGTTTTAATCGTAGTTCTTGGATTTTCAAAGGCACGCAGGCGAGCTCTCTTCCCGCCATGGAACTCTCCCTTATATATGTCATTCTTACTAAATTGCCTTGTTATTATCTTCGTAACATGGGATAATGAATGTGAGACTTTAACAGATAACTCAATATAATCAAATACGAATTTCTCTTCTTCTTTGCCTGTCTCATCATTTTTCACTTTTATATAAAGTTCCTTAGGAAGACTATATGTCGAAACACATATCGATCTGTCATTACTTGCTGCAAAACGACCGGAAAGGACGGTATAGTCTGTTCTTTTTAAATTTATTCTATAAGTATGCAAATCATCTTCATCGTGCATATACTTGCATGCAAAAGCATCAACATGGATGTCAATACAATCAAACAAACTGCGATTCTCAATAAACCAACTTAGCCTTTTCTTTTTATCAATGTCCGTATATAAGGACATGTCAGGACTAACATAAACTTTCGGATGAATAAATAAAAAATGGCAAAGTAAAGCAAAAAACGCACCAATGATTGTTGTCAACAATGGATATACCACAGTGAAATTATCATGAACCTTATCAACAATATCACTTATTAATGTGTTCACATTACACCATCCACAGGCATAACAGATTACCACAAATGCAATAACAAACACGACAACGAACCATGTGATTTCTTTCACAAATTTGGCAGAGAAAGAGATGGCTCTGCTTTCTGAATGATCTTTGTACCGATGAAATTTATTAACATAATACTTCCTAATACCTCTGAGACACCTATTAAGTCCCACACGAGGAGTAATCATATAAAAAACCGACATGAAGCCAAAAACTACAAAGGCACTTATCAGCCAAAAAATCCATGTGTTAAGTTGTATTGTAACCATAAATAATAAATTTAGAGTTTGTTTTTAGTTATATATTCCTTAAATATTACGTGTACGCGCGAAGATGGGAGAGGATTATATTTCACTATCCTTTATTGTTTGTGCCTTCGAAGACACATAATGTAATGATTGTTTCCCTATTGCTTCAAATTCATCTTGTGTTAATTGTAGTTCTTCCTTTTTTAGTTTTAAATAATCATTACATTCTTTTAGAAAAATCAACTCTGCGATCTCAAGTGTTGTAATTGCGCTCACTAAAAAACTTTGAACCATTGACCATACATGAGCACCATATTGATGTAACAAAAAACTCTTTCCATTCAATATATGTCCCCATTCCCTATATGTAATTGTCTTTGTCTCCTTTATAATTCGAATGAGTTCTCCTTCTTTAAAGTCATTATTTCCAAAGACCATTTCAAAGAACCATAACCCCATTAAACAGTCTTTATTAAGCATTTTTCTATCAATATCTGTTAATCCATCCGAGACCGATGTACTTAAATATTTTCCATTTAACAACTCTCGTTGAGGATGTGAGATAAAATATTCTAACACATTAGTTTTTGTGAGAATCATTGTATCTGGAATATACGAATTATATGCCTTATGCAATTGCGTTTTCAACGTTTGTAAAAAAGTGTCATTTTTACTATCAAGTAATCTATCAAAACATGTCAACAGAAATATGGTTTCACCATTTTTATCTACAATCTCAGAAGAACTGAAACCTTCTTTTTGTAAGAAATTCGCTACATATGCATTATCTATACCATGAGACCGAACTAAACTTAAAAAGTCTTTAAAAGGCAGATACGAAACACCATCTTGGTATCTCATTAAGAAATGTAGTTCCTCTATAGATGGAATATAATCGTTCATATTATCATAAATTATAAATTAGTTGTAACCTTGTTCTATCATCTTCCGTTACTAGATGCACACAATTACCATTCCGCAAAATATCGTAAACAGTTTTTAGATTTAAGCTAATGTCCTTGTGCGCAAACACATTAGCGAAACATAGTTTACCATGTGGGTAATATAGGTCTATATTATGATTATTAGATGATGCATGATGCGGAATCTGTTGTAGCCCAATAAAAGGCAGATATTTCTGCAATCTCTGTTGTAAATAACCAAATTTCCTATTGTCGGTAACCTCAAAGTCGCCCATATATAGACAATTTAGGAGACCACTCTCATCGACTAAAACATCTTCAAAACACCTATAGTAATAAGCCTCATAACAATCCAAAGGATGTTGCACGCCAACGACAGACGCGTCCCTAAGTCCAGAATATACAGGCATTGAATATGCATTGGGATAACGCTCCCCAAATATTCCATAATAAATAGCACGAATATCTTTTAGAGATGCACTACAAATCAAACTCATAAGGACATTAAAATCAATCTTCCCATTAGAAATCAAATTTCCTAAATTGGGCAGTAAGTTTTGTCTGAGTTCTTCTAGTTTTTTTACCAACTCATGCCCTCGATGAGCATCACTATGTGTATGAACAGGAATATAAATCCATGGGGTTTTCAAATCAATCGGTAATTGAAGTCCAATTCCTGGTAATTTATGTGTATTCCTTGGAATATTTTCTAAGATTGTAAAGTTACTCTCAGGCGTAATAGGTTCAGGCCTCTCATCTTCATTGTTGGCTATACGGATAATGTGAGCCTCCCCTAATTCGTCATTTTGAATATCATTGAACCATTGCAAAATGGGACGAATCGTATTCATCTTTTCTTCGGGATCATCATCAAGTTCCTTAAACGAGATGATTGCTGCGAAGATATTATGAAGAATATTTCCTAAAAAATCTGATGCTACTAACTCTGGAATAACAACATTATCAACTATCATATTTCTCATCAAATGTTTCAATCCATTTACATGATCAGCATCAAAATGAGAAATAAATAACAAATCAATATGGTTTGTAACTTCTTTTTTGAAGTCATCAACATTACTATTGATAATATTAAGACACCCCGTTCTTCCATACTGATAGCATCCACAATCATACATGGTTGTCCAAATGAGATTATTAGTCTCATCAAAAAACTGCTCAGTATAAAAGGCTCCATGCCCTACCGGCCAGATTGTTCGTTTTAATGTTATAGCCATATTATGTTTTTCCTTTTATTCCTTATTTTTCTTTATACTTCTATCTCTCTTTCATCACCTTTTTTGGGTCGAGGGTCGGTGTTTACGGTCATCCTTCGGTCATCCTTCCGTCATCCTTCGGTGCGGGTATAATCGAGATGGCTTGTTGAAGGCAAATACACCGCTTTTACTGAGACGAAGATTATACAATGTGTTTTATCATTTTTATCAAATTTATCAGTTTTATCATTATCTTTTACCCACCTTGCATCCTACGTACATCCTACGAAGTGCTACGTTAGTTGCTATTACTTTTTTACCATTTATCTCTTTTTCTGTCGCTACGCTATTAAAATCCATCGTAAGGGATGCGATAAAATCATTTTAGCACTTTTCTTTATTTCGCTGCGCTCAGAAATCTTACTTAAAATCTATTCAAAATCTTTACTAAAAATCTATATTAATACCCTTTCCCTAGATACGGTTTTCCCGTTCCATCGGGACAACCATGCGTACATCCTACGAAGTGGTCGCGGAGGAGGAGGCTACTACTCTTTATACCTCTTTGCCTCAAAACCAATCTCGGGGAGGGGTTCTCGATTGGCAGCTAACATAGACACACCTTGCTCGGTAAAAACATAGGGAGTACTTGCTCCAATGTTATATCCAGGGGGTGTCACAATTTGTGACCTCCCTCCAAAAAGTAATTCATTCGCCTCCTCATTTGATAATACAAACATAAAGTCAGAGGGGAAACTATCATTTCTTTATCTTTTGCCATATCTTTTAGTTATTATCGATAATTTTTGTTTCTTATATTCTTCTTTCCCCTTGGAGGGATAAGTTGTGATAAATTTGATAATTTTGATAAAAGTGATAAAAGTGATAAAAAGTCTATCGAGAACCTTTCGGTAACCCTTCGGTCATCCTTCGGTGCGGGTATAATCGAGATGGCTTGTTGAAGGCAAGAACAATGTTCTTACTGAGACAACGACTTTGCTAATGTTTTTGTCAAATTTATCATTTTTATCAGTTTTATCAATTCTTTATTCTACTTGCATCCTACGTACATCCTACGAAGTGCTACGTTAATTGCTATTACTTTTACGCGCATGCGTGGGGGGCTTCGCTACTATCAATCTCACAACATTGTCCCAACATTGTCCCAACATTTAAGGCCTATACAAGACCTATGCAAGACCTATGCAAGGTCTATCCTTTCCGCCTATCCGCCTTTCAGCCCTTCTGCCTCTCCGCCTCGGTTTCGGTATATCCAAACTGCCATTGGCAGTTTGTCAGTTTCGTGTAAGTGACTGCTTTTTAGCTCGTTATAGCAAACTGCCAAACTGACATTGGCAGTTTGTGTCACTTTCGAAATGGACATGTCCACTTGTCCATTTCTCCATAACTCGCTCTTTGCCAGTCTTTTACACTAAGTTGAACATTTGGACATGTCCAACTTATGTCCAACTTGTCCGCACACAAAAAAGCGGTAATATCGTGATTGATATTACCGCTAAAAATGATTGTTGAAAATGACTACGACAAAATATGGAACATTCGAACAGTATCTTCTCCTGGCATTAAAGGACCTGCTACAAAGAAAGCACACTTTCGATAGAACGATACACTAGAATACTGAGTCGTACAATATGCATCCACACCAACAAACCGACAATCATCCCCAACAACACGCTTTGCTAATGAAAAAATAGCATTCATTAGAGCATAACCAATATGTTTGCCACGATAATCTTTGCGTATTGCTAAGTAATCCAGTTCCAACGCGGGAAACTCGCCACACTGCCATTGCTCATAACGCATCAACGAATCATAAAGAATCGGCTCCATTTGATGAACATTATCTTTCATCTCCTTGTCTAAACTAACCTTTCCCTTACTGACTACAAACATTGCAATAGGATCAGCATCCCCATCGGAATTAAAAACAACATACATCTGGCAATCATGTTTGCAGAGGAATTGTCCCAAACGGTTATGGATAAAATTATCCATTGCAGGGACATCGCAGTTGAAACGACTCAAAATAGAGGCATCTTCCCAACGATATATTTCTAATTGGGGCATCATTTCCAAGCTACATTATACTCTTCTACTCCATTTTGGAAAGATAGGTTTTCTCTGTTCTCACAGGAAAGGGCAGAACGTAACTCTTGAGCCAAACGAACGGCATACTCACCGCGAATGGGCTGTCTTGTAGATTTAACTCCTAACATAATCGTAAGTTTTTAGTTTGTCGTCGATTACCTTTGTTGATGCAAAGGTACAACTTTTTTTTGACATACGCAAGTTTTTTGCCAAAAATCAACCAAAAAACTTACTTTTTACGGTAATATCACTATTTCAAAGATCATTTCGCCTATTTAAGTCCGGCGAGGACTATGTATGGGGAAACCGTGTTCGTCGTGGTAGTGCTTTTCTGGGTGTTTTCCGGTTTCCGGTTAATCTATTCGTGCGTGTTATTTCTATAGTATTAATGTGCGTCCGTACGTGCGCAAACGGGTACGCGCACATAAAAACGTGCAAAAATAATACTTTTTTCTCATTTATGCAAATAAATTATACACAAAATGTAAAAAAATATTATTTTGCAAGAAAAAGAGGGGGTTAGAGGGAAAAAAAGCGGTAACATCACTACTGATATTACCGCCTGAAAGTTATTTGCTAAAACTACTCGATGTTAGTTGTGATACAACAAACTATGACACGCATCAAAAACATAAACTATTTCTTCGCCTGTCTCCAAAGTCATAACCTGATATGCAAAGTGAAAATCTTCACAAATAAACTCAAGAAAATCTTTATTCTTCCATCTTTCCAAGAACCGCGCCGGCGCATACATTCTAGGATGTTTGCCTAAATCTTGAAGAGCAGAATACAAACGATTCTCTTTATTGATTACCGTTTGCTCATCTAAGGTAATATGCTTAGACATCGCTGCCTCATAGAATTTATATATAGAAACTTCTACTTGGCGATCAATAAACACTCTCATGCCTTAGGATGATAATGGTTGTGAATAAGATTAACTAAATTAGTATGCAATTGTTCCAAACTGATACTATGTGCCTCCAATTCCGTGGTTGTCATTCTATAAACCGGCTCTTGAGGATATTTTAAAGCTGCTTCACCCATCATAATAATTATATTTTTGCATTTGCCATGCAAAATTACTACTTTTTTCTGATATATGCAAACAATCAGCCTAAAAAGTGAAAATTATTTTCCTTTTTCAGTAAAATTCCAACTATTTCAAAGATCATTCATCGATTTATAGTCTCAGCAGGACTATATCTCAAATTCTATTTGCATCCTACGTACATCCTACAGAGTGCTACCGATGCAGGAGGCTGGCTACACGCACAAAAAAAACGGTAACATCACTACTGATATTACCGCTAATTGATATTATAAAATATGTAAAAATGAGGGAAATGCAATTACGCACCCTATCATTCGCGACGACGAAGCTTGACAGCACCATACGCAGCAGCCAAACCTAACAATACCCAAGGCGCACCAATAGGAGAATCGGGGTCTTGATCGATATCCCCTGGATTAATAATCGCCCTATTCGGACCCGGAGGCGGAGGGGTTGTTGTGGTATACAAAGGATCTACGTTGTCGGCACCCGGCTCGGTAATGGGTGGTTCGTACGCCAAAACGGGCAGGGTCAGTGCCAAAAAAAGAGATAATATCAAAGTCTTCTGTTTCATCATTTCGCTGGTATTATGGTACACTATAATCCAAAAAGCGTGCAAAGATACAAAGAATTTTCCATACTACCAAATATTTTTTCATAAAAATGTAAAAAAATATCATTTTTAGAGAAAATCGTAGAATTTTATTCTATCTTTGACAAATAATGAAACTGATAAGACGAATCGGGATAGAGCACATGGCGGACATCGTCCAAGATCTCATCCGGACACACAACACCACGCTCCCAGAAGTTATTGGCCCCCTCTTTTGTAGATTGTTTTAGATAATTATACACCCTTCCCCTCTGATACGCACCAAACCAAGCATGACGATGGTCCACACGGCATAACTCCTCCATCGTCCTCACATCCACACCTACCCACACCTCCGCATCACGGAACGTGAGCAAAGCCTGCTCCATCGACAAAGGACAACTGCCACGCAACGTGTCAGAAGCATACACATACGATGCACCTGCATCTTGAAAGATTTTTCCCATGAAAGAGTGACCGGTGGGGACATACCACGTCCCCCTAAAAGACTGTCCGGACATTAAAGCCGGACCGAGGGTAAGAGGCTGCAATGCCGCAATAGAATCGTATAGCCCACGCCTGATTAGAAAGATACTATCAGCCATTGCCTCCTTATGGATTATCGCCCCTACCCTACGGATCCAGCCAGCTCGCGCTATGGGGTCTGTTTCCCTCCACTCATCAATTACTACAATTTCTATGCCAAACTGTCTCACTTGTTTCCACCAAGATGGCTCTTGCGTACCATAACCGGTAACCAACAACACATCGGGATGCGCCATCAATAGGGCTTCCACATTAGGTTGAAGGTCCGAACCGATATCCACAAAATTTTTATTTTTTGGCAGCGAATACATCAACTGCGGATTGGCGACTGCCACAATACAGTCCAACGCATCCAAGGCCGCGAGGAAACCGACATGCGTCGCCGAGGTGACCGCGACGCGCACACCTTCCGCCTCTCCGCCTTTCCGCCCTTCCGCCTTTTCGCCTTCCCCTCCGGCTCCTCCGCAAGCGCAAAGCGCTAAGGCACACATTACTATGATGAGTGGTCGTTTCATTACTTAACTAACGTCAAATGCCCGGGGATATCGTCCGTGAAGACGGTCCATTGCAGTTTGCCCTCCGCCGAATAACAATACAAACGTCCTGCAGACGCGTAATTGCGCACATCAGACAGGTAAATACGTTTAGTCGTAGGATGTACCAATAACCCGTACGGAGTCTGTATATCCGCCTCCGTTCCATCGGTGATGAACTGCTCCTTTACCACCTGATGAGTTTTCACATCCACCACCTTAAACGAACCGAAAGCAATAGCATAGAGATAGTCTCCATCCAGCCAAACATCGTCCACCCGGATATCGAGCGTATCCGTGACCTCGTACGTCTTCGTATTTACGCAACAAAGGCGCGAAGGGATATCCCCATAGTTGCCGTGAGAGACTATCCACAGTTGGTCATGACTATCCGCCACGAGTTGGAAGAGGTTGGGTGCGACCTTAATCTCCTTCGTCGTCGTGAACGAAGTGAGGTCAATGACCGAGATCGTACTGTCATATTTCGGGTAGAGGTACCCTCCCGAATTAGCAGCAAAGAGTTCGTTACCGGCCATAGCCAGTCCCTCCGGTTGGTTCCCCACACGACAGGAGTCCGTAATTTTTAGACTATTCAAGTCCAACTTATACACATAATTGACGTATGTCGAGACATAACCAAACCCGTCCTTGCAAACCATAAACCGCGGATTGGTCACCTGTACCGCCCCGATATGGCGACCCTGCAGGTCCATCACTTCCACGAGGTTCGAGGCATTGATAACCGCATAAATGCGGCTATCATAAACGACGAGGTCATTGCCCACATCGCCCATCCCTTCCTTCATTTCGGGATTAGCGTGAGCGAAGAGGTCATGCGTATAATTGCCCGTAGCAAAATCGAAGAAATCGAGGGAACAAGTGTTCGCCCCCCACATCCCTTCATTGAGCACAAAGAAACCGGCATAATCGCCCGGTTCTGCGGCACATACGTGTTCTACGTTTTCTGCAAGAACTTCGGGTTGAGGTTCCTCTTTCGGGTGGCATCCACTAAAAATCCACCCGCATAATAAGCTTGCCATTAAACCCCGGCATAGGGTAATTTTGGATAATTTCATAATGTTGATTAATTAAATTGTTAAACTCTAATCCTGTATACAGTTTTTTTGGATTTTTCGTAAATTGCCATGTATATCCCACGCATATATCGTGCGTGGACCAGGCATCTAAATGGTGTTTCTTTGAATTGACAGACCCCGTATAGCGTTCGCCCACGTACGTGAACGCGTAGTTCAACGTCAGCCCTCGCCACGTCAGTCGAGCCAATGCCGAACCCGAGTGTTCTGGGATATAAGCAATCTGCCCATTATAGGTGATATCCTTGGGATCGGACTTATCTTGTGCCCGCTGGTAGGTATAGTTCCCGTTGAGGGCGAGTTCAATCTGTTGAGGCAGTGCAAGCACCAGTCCCACCTTCGCTTCGCACCCCTTGTCCTCCACCTTACCGATATTCAACATCGACCAGCGGAACTGCGTATTCCCCTTCGGGAGGGCGACAATCTTATCGGTGATACGGTTATAGAACCCTGCCAAACCCAGTTGGAGAGTGACACTGCGCATCCCTTGCGAACTTGCGGGCGCAAGCGCAAAGACTTTTGAATAATCGGTACTGAGTTCAAACTGATGAGCATTCTCGGGACGGAGGTTAGATACCCCTACCTCCCCATAATAGAGGTCATTGAAGGAGGGCATACGATAGTTCTGCTTGTACATAGCATTAAGGAACCAGTCCTCTTTGAGGATAGGTTGCACCCCCACCATCGCCGAAGGCGAGAAATGGCGTCCTTCTATGAACTGCCCTACTCCGGCAAGGTTAACATGAACCCATTGATAATGCCAGTCCGTAGCGAGTGCCACGTATCCACTATGACGATCCACATACTCCATACCCACTTTACTCGATTGAAGGTTATTGTACTGATAATCGCCACTCATGCGGATATCCCACCACGAGAAGACATCGTATTGCAAGGCCGCACTGAGATACGCCTCTTGCTGCGTGAAACGTTCATCAAAAGCATAATGGGTGGTATCGGGATTACAATACCGCAAATAATCGTTGCTATATTTGCCTTTAACCGCCAATCGAAGTGTTCCTCCATCGGTCACGGAGGGCAATGCCCACGCATGCTCTAACGAGCCTTGTACAAATGCATTCTGATCCCATTGGTGTTCATCACTCGTGCGCACATTCCTTATTATCGCGCGTGGGATCCCGCGCGTAGAATAATAATAGTATCCTCGCACTTGCCAGTTACCGTAAGACAAGAGACCATAGAGCGCCAGCTCAGCGCGAGCGGAGTGGATTTCGCCATTCTGGCGAATCCCACCATCATAGTGATAACGACCGGTCGAATAGAGGTATTCACCATTAACGGAGAGGGAGAGGTTGTTACACAACCGTTGTTCGTAGCGCAGAGACGGATTGGCAAGACCGAAAGCACCCGCTTTCATGCTTACACTGACGTTGTATGTCTTCCCATCCGCAAACATAGGACGGCAGGTGCGCAAATAAACGGTTGAAGCCGACGCATATTCCTTGGCACTAAGCAAGACTTGTGCAGGCTGCGCGTGATAGAGACTGATAGACTCCATGTTATCCATCGAGAACTTACCCAGATCGACCGTTCCGTTCTGGGCATTGCCTATCTCAATGCCGTCATAAAAAACACCTACATGCTGACTTCCCATCGCCCGCACATCAATCGTTTTAAGTCCTCCTACGCCCCCGTAATCTTTGACCTGAACCCCACTAAAATAGCGAATAGCATCTGCAACCGATTGGGCTTGTAAAGCCTCTAAGGCAACGCCCGAAAGAGTCTGGGAAGAGGGAACACCCGAAGGGGTATTGATGATCGATGATTGATGATTGGCAACGACTTCGACTTCGTCGAGATTGAAGAGGGAACGAAGACTATCGAGTTCGGCCGTAGAGATAGACCAAGCGATGGAGGGCCAAAGACACACCACAACGATAATAAGCCATATTGAAAACCTTTTCTTTTCCATTGTTCTGTCCTAATCCCAGAGGAAGAATCAACATGCAAGTGGTTGTCTTCTGACTTATCTCAGTGATGATTTGTAGCCTTCCCAAAGTGCTCGCTATAGTCTATAGCCTAATCTTCAGTGACTTAAGATACCAAATCTCCCTATTAAGAATCACAGCAGCGGGTCTGTGCAGGCTTCGCACCTGCTTCCATTACCAATTGCGAGTGCAAAGGTACTGCTTTTTTTTGATATATGCAAATTTATTTGCAATTATTTTTAAAAAATCTAGACTGACTAGACAAACTAGACAGGCTAGATAGACTAGATAAAAACAAAGGAGTCCGAGAAATCTCGGACTCCTGAAAATGGCGGCTACCTACTCTCCCACAAACGCAGTACCATCGGCGTTGCTGAGCTTAACGACCCTGTTCGGAATGGGAAGGGGTGGGACCTCAGCGCTATAACCACCTAAATATGGGTTAGTTGAAAGTTGAAAGTTTAAAGTTGAAAGAAGTTTTTAAGTTCTTAAGTTTAAAGTTCAAAAGTCAACTATAGTGTTGACGCATGACGTAAAAGCAATCACGAGCCGGTTCGTTTTTTAGAAAAAAACCAACCGCAATTCTGCGATCAAGTCGCGAATTGCATTTCAAAAGTTTGGAGTAAATCCTTTTAGAAAAAGATTTTGGGCAATTAGTACTGCTCGGCTTTATGTCACCATTATACACCTGCAGCCTATCAACGTCGTAGTCTACAACGACCCTCAATGGAAATCTAATCTTGGAGCTAGCTTCGCGCTTAGATGCT
>JAZLHD010000038.1:0-1807 GCA_045616645.1 Paludibacteraceae bacterium | reverse complement strand
CTTGTTAAGCAATACAACGCGGAAAACACCTCAAGGGTCGAGCCCTTGAGGTTGTATGGATGATGTTTCATTTCAGCAATTATGATGAACGCTTGTCCGTCTTTCATTCATTCTTCATTAGTCATTAGCCCTTTGGGCGTTCATTAGTCATTCCGTGATGTAATCACATTACCTGACCGAAGGATCACCGAAGGGTTACCGAAGGATTACCGTAGGGTGTTCGTAAGTTTGCCAAATTTAGCGCGGTCAATAAACACATCTTTCTCCATTAACGGAGAGGGATTGTGTCTATCTTCCGGCTCAAAGCATCGAGGGTCTGCAAGTTCTCTTTTATGCTTATACTTGTGACACTCAAAGCAGTAAAGACACACCTTTCCGCCAAATGGTATATGCTCCTTACGGACATTATCCACATATACGCTTTTTCTACATCCAAAGCAATGTCTGTAGTCTGCCATTTTATTTCGTGCGTAAAGAGAGGTTAGACGTTGATTCGGCTTTGAGTCCCGGATGTTCTTTGAGGATTCGAGACTGGATAGCGCGCAGTTCTTGATTGAGCACTTTCTGCTCTTGTTTGCAAGCCTCTAACTCGCGTTCGGTCTTGCCGTACTCGGGATCGTATTCCCCTATATTGGGATAGCGTTTGATGTTCTGTACGCGGAAGGTGTTGCCGTTGTGTACAAAATCTTTTCCCTCGTTGGTCTCTGCGATAAAGAGTTCTTTGGCTTGAACGATAGCCGGTTCGGCGAGTTCTTTGGTGCAGGCTTCTGCGGCTGATTGTAAGGCTCGTGCAAGGGCGTAGCGACTGAGACTATCCAACTCGGGTTGAACAAAGTTTTCGACTAACTGCTTGGCGGCAGCATTGATTTCTTCATTGGTAACGACTTGATTCAGCGTCACCGATACTTGGTAAAGTGCCATAGTTTTTTGATTTTTGTTTGTAATTAGTAATTAGTTAGTAATTGGTGATGAAGTTTATATTCTTAACTTTTAAAGTTAATCATATAAGATTTTAGTCTCCATAGTAGTGACCGCCTTCTGCGTAGTATTGCAGAATCTCGCGGTCTCTTTTTTCTTCTTCGGTTAGTTCCGAAGTGGGGTTTGTTAGTTCATTTTGTTTTTCCATAAGCAGTCGTTTTTGAAATTTCACTGCAAAGGTACGGCAAAAAAAGTTGCATTTTGTATCGTTTTCGATACATTTATTTAGAAAAAAATGTTATAGGACTGCCTTGTATTTCTTAAAAATCAAAGAAATATTATTGCGTTTGAGGTTGAAAATGATTTCCATTGTTCGCCACGTAGATGGGTCGTGTTTGGTGTAGCGCAGATAGAAATAGGTATTATACATCAGTCGCGCACGTATATACCCGAGGTCTATTCCGCTAAAGGTTTGTTGACTAAGTTTCTCTAATAAGTCCGGGCGAGAGAGTTCTTCGTCCACGAATTGTTTGAATTGTTTTTCCATAAAGCAGTAATTTTTTTAACGGCTGCAAAGGTACTGCTTTTGTTTTACATGCCAAAGAGCATTTTTTTGCTCCTTGCCGTCCTGTGCCGCGAGCGTTCGCGAGTGGTTGTGTTGTTTACTTATCCCCGCATACTATGCGGGTTCCTCGTTTGTGGTGTTTCTTCGCAAAGATTCGCAATCTTTGCTTCCCCCCTTTTGGGGGTTAGGGGGCTTCTTTGTACCCTGTCCCTTCTCGGCGAAAGTCTTTCGCCGTTTTATCGGCAAAGTCGTTGTTTCAGCAAGAACAGCGTTCTTGCGTATCGTTCCTCGCGCTTTTTTCTTTAATTTTGCAAATAAATTTGC
>JAZLHD010000037.1:0-2116 GCA_045616645.1 Paludibacteraceae bacterium | reverse complement strand
TAGGAGAGACGGTTAGGCTAGGGTGCTATGTAGGTGCTATGTTAGTGGTATGTTTACCAAAGCACTCCCTCCTCGCGAACGCTCGGAGCACAGAACGTTTTTGCGGTCAGAGCCATAGGTTTTACCGAACCAGTCTCGATGGGCACGCTGAGCCGGTGAGGCGCGACGTGGTTTATGCTGAATAAGACAGCGACCATTGAGCATACGAGTATAAAGTTTATCTCGCTTGGAGATAGAGCCACGTACCGTGGCATAGGGTTCAATGAGGGTGGCGATCATCTTATTGAATGATGAATTAATCGCCCAAAGGGCTAAATGATGAAATGATGAATTGAGGAACGAGCCGCGAAGCGGAGAGTTCCGATATATCGGATAAGTGGTGCAAGTAGGCAAGTTGGGCAAGTACTTTCTTAAATGTACTTGCGCGCGTATGTGTGTATATACAAAACAACTTGCCCAACTTGCCTACTTGCCTATTCATCGGTCGCTTCACGTGCTTGGAGTTTACGCTGATTATCTATGTCTATATTATGAAGGACTACATAACCATGTCGGTTATTAAACTTACGATTGATATAGCCTTTGCTTTGTAGTAATCGACCAAACCTATTGTTTGGCATAGGATTGCGAATGTTTCCGTACGAAACGAGGAGGGAAAGAATCTCGGAGGCAGACATAAAGACGGCTCCGGCATCGCCCGGGTTGGCAGGGGAGAAATAGACGGGTAAGAGTTGTTCTTCCGTGACAGGCATCTTATTGTCTTCTTGGTGAACCTCTAAGACTTGTATCTCCTCCAAGTCGAACCAATAGTTAAATCCGTGACGGACCAAATACAAAGCTTCTCCATAGATCTGCGCGTATGGAAAGACATTGGGGTCCCAATTAAACGGATTCTCAATACTCTCCACTTCGAAGGGTAACCAACGGCGGTTGCCGGTATCGTCCGTGAGGAACTGAGGGTTATTACCACTACCACAGAAAGACGCTACGCGCACGCGCTTTTCCTTAGTATAAGCGTATGCAGCACGCTCATCCACTTCGATACTGGTGATGACCGATTTGAACTGGTTTAACTCACGCGGGGTGAGGGCATCTATCTCATCAAGGAAGATGATTCCATACTCTGCAAGTTTTAACCGTTCATCCTTATTGAGGTCGTGCGGATTGGTCATTTTCGTTCCATAAGCGCGAAGAACCGGTGGGAGAAGGTGTTCCAACCAAGTGGTTTTATAGATGCCTTGGCGTCCGATGAGGATAAGGACCTCTTGGTTCACCACCTCATCAAAGAGCCACGAAGCAACCATAGCTACAAACCACTTGCGGAAACAGTGTTTCCAAAAGGCTTGGGAAGAAAGGCCGAGAGGATGAGAGGCGGAAGGGCTGAGAGGCTTCTTATCCTTGACAGTCACCTGATTACTGAGCCAGTCGATAAATGAGTAGCCATTGTGGTCATTGGGGTTATACTCCTCAAGGTTATAGACATAGTCGCGCAAGGGGTTGACCGCCGGGATATCCTCGGAGTTGAGCACTATACGTACCTCACGGTCGGTGACATTCACCTGCCGCTCCGTAGCGCAAGCGCAAGCGATGGAGTTGATCATACGAGTGTCCACATCTTGCCAAGTAGGGATTTTTACTTGCAGTTTCCTACTCAGCACATCCCAACGGAAATCGGCACCATTGTTGTAATTCTCCAGCACGTATTGCCGTGCTATGTCGAGTTTACTTGCCATAGTTAGCCTCCTTAATTATTACACGCTCGTACGCACGAACGGCATAGCGGCATTTGGGTCCGAAGATGCGTTGCAGTTTCTCGCGATAGAAACGGATGTTCGCGTACAGGGGTTGACTGACATCGTAATTGCAGATGATCATCATCCGATGGGCTTTGGGGTGTTGATGGACACCCACAGGCAGTTTAGCCGCCAGTCTGTCCTCGTTTTTCAACTCGTAATAGAGGGTGGACCGCCGTTTGGTTGAAGGGTCCCGTAGAACAAAGCTGATTGCCTTGTTCATGTCTAAATGGTTCATGACTCGTGCCACCTTGGCATCGTTGCTTTTGAGGGAAGAAGCAATAACCACGGAATTGATGTTTGCCATAATCTTTCATTTTTTT
>JAZLHD010000036.1:0-12035 GCA_045616645.1 Paludibacteraceae bacterium | reverse complement strand
ACATTAGCAACTACGTTGGATATGCCTCAAGGTCCGTGTGATGCAGAATATTTGGGTGAAGAATATGCATTGTCTAAAGTACAAAATAATGTTACTTGGGTAATGTTCCGTGTATTGACGAACTATCGTGAGACAGCGACTACGGGTGCTCACTGGTGCGGTTTATCCGAAGTTCAGTTTTATGAGCAAAAAGAATTACTAGTGATGCCAACAACGAATGTGGCCGGTGCTTTCTCTTCGGGTGCTCCTACTGAAAAAAGATTGCCAATCTTTGTTTTTGATGGTTCGGGCTTGACCGATAATGGTGATGGTACTTATAAGCACGAAGCTGCTGCCGACAATAAGGCATGGGCTACTGCAAATGGAACAAACAAAGATCTTCATGATGCACACTGGATTGCCGTTAAGTTCAATGAACCAATCGATTTGGCAAAGATGCACATTTGGAATCTCAACTGGACTTCTACCTATCTAGATCGTGATGTAAAAGATGTTGAAATCTATGTTTCTTCTAACACCGATGCTGATTTATACACTACTGCTTATACGGATGCTAAGTGGACGAAAGCCATTGTTGCAAGCCTTTCTCAAGCAGATGGTGAAGCGACTTATACTGGAGAAGAAGTTGCATTGCCTTCTGTACAAAAGAATGTTAGTTGGGTACTCTTCCGCTGTACATCCAATTATGGTGCGTCTGCTTCTTATTATGGTTTATCCGAAGTACAATTTTATGAAGTTCCTACAGTAAAATTGCATTATAAGCGTTCGGTTATTAACGGGAAGTTTGGCACTATTTGTTATCCTTACACTCCTCTTGTAGTGAATGGGGCGACCTTGTATTCATTAGGAGATTATGATGATCTATCTCACACCCTTGCGTTAGATGTTGTGGAACATCCGTTAGGTGGTGTACCTTATATCTATGAATCGTCGTCTACGGAGATAGATTGGATTTATCCCACAACTGCTATCAAAGAGGAACTTATTGAAAATAATGGTCTTGTGGGCACGTTTGATGAGGATGGATTAACAACAGGAGAGGAAACATTTATGTTGAGTAATAACACTGTGGTCAGAGCATTACCAGGATCGCACATTGGACAATATAAGGCCTACATCCAACTCAGTAAGATTGAACCTCAAGTCGCAAAATCGGGGCGTAAATACATTTCTGTACAAACAGGAGGAATTACGGAAGATAGAGTGATTGAAAAACAATTACTTGTAACAAAAGTGTTGGAAGATGGCCAATTGTTAATAATACGGAATGAAAATAAATATAATTTACAGGGACAATTAGTAAAATAACAAATTATGAAAAAGAAATATATATTACCTGTGACGAAGTGTGATTTTTTCGTTACAGAGATTTTGATGCTGAATGTATATAACGGAAGTGGTCGCTTGGTTGAGGGAGATTAAAGAAATAGAAGATTCTATCCTAAAATGCATTTTTGTTCGCAAAAGTGCATTTTTTTTTGTATTTTTTTTGTGTCTATCGGCAATCGACTGCCTCGTTTTGGCAGTTGGTCGCCGTACCTTTGCAGTCGAAAATGAAAAATTAAAGTATTATGGAACGAGAGAACAACATTTTAGCAGGAGCGTGCATCCTTATTATTTTTAGTATGATTACCTATGCTGTTATAGAATTATCGGTGATTTTCTAGCAATTTGCGTGCAATCTGCAAATAAATTTGTGTATGTGAGAAAAAAGTAGTAACTTTGCACCCGCAAAGTTGATTTGGAGAGAGATTAATGACTAAAAACTACGACTAATAATGCAATCTAATGACCGGGACATATTGATTAATCTTTTGCGCAGGCATAAAGAGTTAGGTATATCCGACCAAGTGGACTATGATAAGTTCTACTTGTACTCTATCATTACGCACTCTACGGCGATAGAAGGGTCAACTGTCACCGAGGTGGAAGCGCAACTGCTGTTTGACGAGGGTCTTACATCATCTAAACGCACTCTGATGGAGCAGATGATGAATGTGGATCTAAAAGCAGCCTATGATTATGGTCGAGAGTGGATACAACAGCATCAACCCATTACAACCGATTGGTTGGTGCTCTTAACCTCCAAGGTGATGGCGCATACCGGTAGCGAATATAATGCTAAACTTCAATCGTTCTGCGAAGAACTGAATCGCCGTCGTGCAGCAATAGACCCTACCGATATATGTGCTATCTATGAACTTAGTTATTGGGCTCATTATGAATTAGTCACTATTCATCCTTGGGCAGATGGCAATGGTAGGACAAGCCGTTTGCTAATGAACTTACTTCAGATGGAATTTGGTGTACTACCCACTAAAGTCCTTAAACAGGATAAAGCGACTTATATACAAGCACTGATTGACGCACGGGAGCAAGAGAATATAACCCTATTTATACATTGTATGCATCACCTTCATTGCGAACACTTGCAGCAGGATATATCTACCTATGAAAAAGATATGCTTGAGGGTGGTCAGGAAGGTGGTCAGAAAGCCGCCAAAGGTGGTCAGAAAACAAGAGAACAGATATTGCATTATTTAACCAATCATCCCGCTGCTTCCCGCAAAGAATTGTCAGAACAAATAGGAATAGCTCAATCTGCGGTTCAAAAGCACTTAAAAACACTGCAGGCCCAAGGTTGCTTGCTCCGTGTTGGTCCTGATAAAGGAGGTCATTGGGAAGTAACCACTAAGCAATAATCATTAACCACTAAAAAATATTTTTTTCTTGCATATATTAGGAAAAAGTAGTAACTTTGCAAGCGATTTTGAAAACAAGCCTCACATAATGAATTACTCTGAACTACTGACATTGATTTCTTCTGATGAATCGCGTGTTCTCGAATTGAAGAAAACCACAGGCGAACTCAAGGACGCTATGCATACGGCATGTGCTTTTCTCAATACCGATGGAGGTTGGCTTATCTTTGGTGTTGCTCCTGCTTCGCTCAAAGTCGTTGAGCAACAAGTTACCGATAATACGCAGCGTGAGATAGCGCAAGCTTTGTCGGGATTAGAACCGGCTGTAGATGTGCAAGTGGAGTATATAGATCTGCCTGAAGTTGAAGCAGAGGAACAAGTGATTGCGATGCACTTTGACGGATGGGTATGGGGAACGAAACCATATACATATCATGGTTGTCCGTATTATCGGATAGAGAGCACCACCAAGCAGATGCCACGCGATATGTTCAATGAAAGGCTACGGGCATCCAAGCCGGATTATTTCGCTTGGGAAAGACAAGTGTCAGACATACCGCAACTTGACAAGTTGGACGAGAAATTGATTCGTGGTGTGGTACGGTTAGGCATTGAGTGCGGACGATTGCCGGAAACCGCATATACAGAACCGATTGCTGATATCCTCAATAAGTGGAGAATCATTAGTGACGGCAAAGCCCTAAATGCTGCTACGGCACTCTTTACCACAGATACCGGCTTTTATACGCAATTTACAATGCGGATGGCTCGTTTTCGTGGTACTGACAAAAACGAGTTTATAGACAGTCAACGCGTAGAGGGCAATATCTTTGTATTACTCAACGAAGCGATGAACTTCTTCCGCAAGCATCTTAATATGAACGGAAAGATTGTTGGCTGGGTGCGAGAGGACCATTTGGATATTCCGGCGGAAGCATTGCGTGAAACTATGCTGAATGCCTTGTGCCATCGCTTATATGAGCGTTACAACTTGACGATAGGTGTAGCCATCTACGATGATCGGATTGAAATTGAGAATCCCGGTATATTGCCTCCGCAGATAGATGTTACCCATATTGAACAGGCGCATTATTCTTCACCGCACAATCCGTGCATTGCCAATGTGCTCTACCAAACGGGCTACATTGAGAACTGGGGTTCGGGTATTCAACGTATCATTTCCACCTGCAAGAAGTATGGCGTAGCGTTGCCGACTTGGCGACAAATGCCGGGGGGAGTTGTGGTCGTTACTTTCACTCGTAATATTGAGCAAGCTGGCGGAAATGTCCAAGAGAATGTCCAAGACAAACTCACTGCACGTCAGCGAGTTGTATATAATTATATATCAAGCAACTTCATTAATAGCTCAAAAAATGAGCCATTAACTGAGCCATTAGATGAGCCATTGAATACGACTGCTTTATCTCTGCACTTGAATATAGCTTTAGCTACGATAAAGAGAGATTTACGTGTCTTAACGGATAAGGGGCTCATCCATCGCGTAGGCGGTCGCAAAACCGGTCATTGGGAAGTGGTGAAGAATGAAGAAAAGAAATAATCCTGCCCTTGGGGCGAAGACATAGATCAATCGTCCGGCAGACGGGAATTATGAAAAATAGCCAGTTGGGCTAAAAAATAAAGAAATCTGACGGAAAAATCGACTTAAATTTGTCATTATCAATTATTTTTAGTAACTTTGTGCGGAATTTTCATGTATATGTGCGTAGTGTATATACGCGTGAGAAGCGAGATATGTAAAATTGAAAGTTATTGTACCATATCATGACTATTGAAGAATTACAACATATTCTCAAGTTAGGTGAAAACGTAATGACGGAGTTCAAACGTTCTCAAACCGAATTGGCTCGCAAGGTATATGAATCCATTTGCGCTATGCTTAATCGGCGTGGCGGACATATCGTGTTGGGCGTTGATGACGACGGAAATGTTTTGGGAATAGAGCAGACTTGCATTCAACAACAATTGGATACGTTGGCTAAGGATTTGAACAATCCCCAGTTATTCAGTCCTATATGTAGCGTTCGCTTTGAGAAGATGGAGATAGACGGCAAATGGATTATCTATGGGTACGTGCCTGTTAGTCCGGATGCCCATAGTTACAAGGGGATTTACTACGACCGTAACGAAGATGGAGATTTCCAATTACGTGGTACGCGGCAGATTGCCAATCTGTTTATTCGCAAAAGCAAACAACATACCGAAGAACGTGTTTTGCCGTTCGTCACGATGGACGATTTGGATGAAAATGCTTTCCAACTGCTACGCAAATATATATTTATCAAAGATAGCAAACATCCGTGGTTGGTAATGACCAACGAGCAGATACTTCAGTCCGGGCGTATGATACAGACCGACCCTGATACAGGTAAAACCGGCATTATTTTAGCGGCAGTACTCTTGTTCGGTAAAGAAGGAACCATCATTGAGGCACTTCCCGCTTATAAGACGGATGTGTTGTGCCGTATGCGAGATACGGAATTGTACGATGACCGCATCCAGCCTCGTTGCAATATATTGGAGGCGTATGAGCGTATTATGGCTTTTATTGAAAAACATTTGTCGGAGGTGCCGTATATTGAGAATATGATTCGCATTTCACTTCGTGATAAGATTCTTCGTGAGGTGGTGCTGAATATGCTTATTCATAGGGAATATTCTGAGTCCTATCCTGCCAAACTGACTATTTGGCGAGACCGAATTGAAACCGAGAATTGGAATCTGCCGCACCAATATGGGCAACTCACGCCTGAAAATATGTTGCCATACCCCAAGAACCCTATAATAGCCAATGCCATTTCGCAAACGGGGTTGGTGGAGGAATTAGGCAGTGGTACGCGCAAGATTTACCACTACACACCGTTATACGCTTCCGGGCATCAGGCGCAGTTGGTGGATGGGGACATTTTCCGTATCATCATCCCTAATCCCGATGGTGGTCAACTTAGTGACCAAGTTAGTGACCAAGTCGGTGAACAAGTTAGTACCCCAGTTACTACCCCAGTTCAAAATGGTGGTCTATTTAGTGGTGAAGTTGGTGGTAAAGTTAGTGGTGAAGTTGGTGGTAAAGTTAATGGTAAAGTAGGTGACAACTTGTTGACAGTAATTCAACTTGTCAAGGATGATACAATGTCGTTTGCAGAAATATATGATCGCTCTCCTATTCGTAGTCGAAGATATTTGCGTGAAAACGTGTTAAAAATTGCCATAGAATTAGGATATGTCGGTTTGTTATATGCAGATGCTCCTCAGCATCCTCGTCAAAAGTATTATTTGACAGAGAAGGGCAAAGCGGTGTTGGAGCGAATAACAACGCAAAAACCGCAGGTAAATTTGTAGATATGAGATATTTTTAGTAATTTTGCGGGCGAAATTGAAAAATAAAGAACCCATGAACAGCTTTTGGTGTCAATCGATTGTGGGGATTTATTAGGAAAATGGAACAAAAAATCAACATATCCGAATTAACTGACAAGGTCTTTCTTGTTGGGTGTTATCGTCCCGAAAAGAACCAATTAAGTTGGATTCTTGACGAAAAACACGAACACAATGGTATGCTCTACAACGTGCGTGTTAATGCTGACCTTTTCTCTTATAGACGAGGTGCTATTGCCAATGAGAGCAAGCCAGATTATGTTTTGGTGTACAATTATCAAGACTATGCGGAACCATTGCACGTATTTAGCTGCTATTCATCGTCAATCAAGAGTCAGGTGGATATGAGTAATCTTCACTATCCAGATCCACAAGGCACTTATGTTGTTTATAGCCTCAATGCCCAATATGTGGTTGAAGATGTTAATCTACAAAGATTATTGCTACATGCGAGACAGAAGTACCCGAGATTAGACGATAATGCTCCGTTCTTTGTGACTGGAGCCGAGATACTTGGCAACAAGCTGGCGGATGTACAAATAGCTCCCATATTGCTCCAACCTCGTCTTATTCCTCAGCCAATGGCTCGCCAACCCAAAACTTATATCAGCCTTTTCAGCAGCGCAGGTATAGGTTGTTATGGTTTCAAGGAAGAGGGATTTGAGTGTATCGCTACAGCAGAACTTCTAGAACGACGCTTGAATGTACAACGTGCCAACCATAAGTGCCGATATGAGTCTGGTTACATCTGTGGCGATATGACGTTGCAGCACACCAAAGACTTGATTCATGCAGAATTGGCTATGTGGCAAGAGCGTCATCATATCAATAATCTGGATGTATTGATTGCTACACCACCTTGTCAGGGCATGTCGGTTGCTAATCACAAGAAAAAGCAGAATGAGATTCAGCGTAATTCTTTAGTGTTGGAGTCAATAACGATGACATATGATTTACAACCAAAGATCTTTATCTTTGAGAATGTTCGTGCGTTCTTGACATCAGCATGTACAGAAGGAGACAACAATGTGTGCTCCATACGTGAGGCTATTGATAAAAACCTAAGTGGCTTGTATAATATCCTCTTCAAGGTTGTCAATTTTAAGGATTACGGCAATCCATCTAGTAGAACCCGTACATTGGTAATCGGTGTTAGAAAAGACTTGCGTGAGATAACACCGCACATGTTATTCCCTGATAGGCAGCCAGAACGCACATTGCGTCAAGTGATTGGGCATTTGCCTCCACTCCATATCATGGGTGATATGTGGGATGAGGATATTTTCCATAATTTCAAGGCATATTCCCCTCACATGCTACCTTGGATAGAGAATCTTCACGAAGGAGAATCTGCCTTTGACAACGAAGATCCCATGCGTCGCCCTCATACTATCAAGGATGGGCAAATCGTATTCAACGCAGAGAAAAATGGGGACAAATATACTCGTCAGTATTGGGATAAGGTAGCGCCCTGTATTCATACTCGTAATGATATTATGGCTAGTCAGAGTACTGTACATCCAGTGGATAATCGTGTGTTCAGTATTCGTGAAGTGATGCTGATGATGTCCGTACCAGAGACATTCCGTTGGACGGACCACTCATTGGAGGAACTTAATCAAATGCCGCTTTTACAAAAAGCAGCATATCTAAAGGCTAACGAAACGAATATTCGTCAGAACTTAGGAGAAGCTGTACCTACTGTCATTTTCCGTCAGATTGCGCATAAAATCAAGGGGTGTTTTGATAATGCGACAAAATTTGAGCAAGATATTCCTAATATCATTCGTAATTTTGAATTGTCCGACGAAGACAATCTAATAGAATATATCCGAGATAATCAACATTTAGGATTTACCAAACTATCAAAGATTGCTGAATTGGCAAATGCTGAACGCGAAGAGGACGCGGCATACTACACAAGCCAAGACCTATGTTTCTCTAATTTGAACCGCTTACCAGATTTTGAAGAAGCAAGTGCGCTGCATATCTTGGAACCCTCAGTGGGTGTGGGTAACTTCATCCCAAGTATCATAGAAAAGTATCGTGATATACCAGATGTGTACCTTGATATATGTGATATTAGTGCTCGTAGTATTCGTGTATTGCAAGCGTTAGTGCCATTACTTAACGTGCCAGATAACTTCCATATTAACTACATTATTGACGATTTTTTATTGCATCATTTTGAGTGTCAGTACGATGTTGTAGTGGGAAACCCACCATTTAAGAAGTTGACGCACAATCCAAACTTGCTTGCTTCTTACAAACGAATGGCATACAACACTGAAACAAATAACCTATTCTCGTTCTTTATCGAGAAAGCAATGTATGTAGGACGATATGTCTCTCTCATTGTGCCCAAGAGCCTTATCAATGCTCCTGAGTTCAATCGTACGCGTGAGTTGATGGGAAGAAGTGCTATCCTTGACATCTTCGATTATGGCGAGAAAGGTTTTAAGGGTGTAAAGATTGAAACGATTAGTTTTGTCGTTCAAGTTGGTGCGCAACCATCCAAAACTAGAATTGAGTCGTACATTACAAAAGACATAAATATTCACGACCAATCCTATATAACGGATGGAACATATCCCTATTGGCTCATCTACAGAAATGAGTCATTCGATTGTGTCGCTAATAAATTAGAGTTCGGTATTTTTACATCTTATCGAGACCGCTCTATAACAAAGAAAGACACCCGTGATACTGGTGCTTATCGCGTATTGAAGTCGCGCAACATTGGCTCCAATTCAATAGTTGACATTGATGGATACGATTGTTATATAGATGATATTTCGTCTCTTGATGTTTCAAAATTCTTAAACGACGAATCGTGCTATTTGTTACCTAATTTGACATATAACCCACGTGCATGCAGAATGCCCAAGGGATGTATTGCAGATGGTTCAATTGCTATATTGAAAACAATCAATCCAGCCACCGTTATTACTGATGACGATTTGGCATATTTCGCAACAGCTGAATTCCATCAGTTCTACATGATTGCACGAAATCGTGGTACTCGGTCATTGAATATTGACAATAATTCTGTCTTCTTTTTTGGTAAATTAAAATCAGATGCTATATGATAAACAAGATTTCTGACTTCCTTAATCAATTTGATTTAGATGTGCGCAAAACAAATGATGCACGTTTTATGGATCAGAAGTGCACACCGGATGTTGTATGCTTTATTGCAGACTGTATAATCAATGTAGTGCAAGGCAATGATGTTTTTGGTGTTGATACCATTTGGAACTCGTTCTATTTCTCAAAGAATGTACGTGCCATTTACAACAAGCCATCTGCAAATGAGCAAACGGCTCGTCATGAGTATGACAAGTTTATTCAGCAACCTTTGAGAATGTTGGCAAGTGCGCATGTACTCAACATCTGGAAAGATGGTCATAAGAATTTGTATAGCATCAACAGTCTAGAAATTCTAGATTATATCGCCATTAAAGAGCGCAACGCATACCAATTTCTCACCATTTATTTGGAGAAAGTGTTGAGAGATAGCGGTCAGTGGGAGACTTTTAATTCGTATTTTGATGCTCCAAACAAAGAATCCTACATGGTGCTGCGTGATAAGTTCATTCGTTTTATGATAGGTCATACAGCTATCAATACTGAGGTTGAAGTTCGTCGTATCTTTCCAAAGATACTGAATGTTTTTGCAGTTGAGTATCATATCAATGGGTCAGAGAAAGGACACATATCTCAATATGCATTTTCTTTTGCTGACCTAATGTATAATCGTGAAAATTGGCGTGATGTAGGAAAGAATAAAGCAGAAACTCGCCAACAAGCAGCGACAGAAGAAGAAACTGCAAACGCAGAGGCATTCAATGCTTATTATGTACAAAAAGCAATTGGACAAATACGTAAGATTCATAAAGAGCAGAGTGAGGTACACGATCAGTGGGGAATGGGCGAAGCAACACAAGTTCATCATATTTTTCCAAAGAGTCAATATCCATCTATCGCTGCATATTTAGAGAATCTTATATTATTGACCGCAACTCAGCATAACACCAAGGCACATCCACATAATAACACGCAGATTGTTGACAAAGATTATCAACTTGTGTGCTTGCTTGCAAAGTCGGATTCCATTGAGAAATCTATCAAGAAATATGGTGAGACATACTACAATAAGAGTTTGTTCCTGTATGTAATCTATGTGGGACTAAATGAAAATATCCTACCAGACACCTCTTTTGATGACATCCGCAGAAGATTAATTTATCTTTACAATGCAGCTTAACCTTTACGATATGTATTTTGACAATCCGACCTCAATCAAAAATTACATAGTCCTTGATTGAACTAATGTAAACCTACAATCCTATATTTTTAACTTTTAACCTTTTTAGTCTGCTACGACTTTTTAATATGACTAGATTCGGAAAAGACCCAAAATTAGTAGAATATCGGAAACAATGTCGGGAGTTTTTGAAACCTTCGGAAAACTTGTTGATTGAAGAACGTCTCCGTAATCTACAGACAGTTTACAATCATCTGCTTTTGAATGAATATCCACAAACTGATGGCATCATTTCTCGGATAAACAACCATTGGGATATACTGGTTCATTGTGTTGAGTTATACCGTCGTGGTCTATCGGTTGAGGCTATTGATTATATGTATAACGAATTGGTAGATTGTCAAGAAGCGTTATTCTTTGGTGATATACACAATGGACTCCCATTGTATCGTATGAGATATTCCGAAAATGGTCAACTTTTTGCCAAATCTGAGATGTTTCATGTCCCATATCATTTGCGACATATCTTAGGGAATGAACGGTTTAGCATTGCTGGTGTCCCTTGTTTGTATTTAGCAGGATCTACATATACGTGTTGGGAAGAATTGATGTGCCCGAATTTTGACAACTGCAATATATCGTCTTTTCGAGTTGATAAAACAAGGAGGGTGATAAAATTGGACCCAATCTGGACTCACTACGATTCAGACAGGGTGATTGCTACACCTTTAGCCCTTGCATGTTTCTTGGAAGTATCACATAAAGATGGAAAATATAAGGAGGAATATATTATTCCTCAACTTCTCATGCAATGTGTCCTAAAATACAATCTTTATCATGATGAGGATCCTATAGAAGGTATTGCCTATTTATCAAGCAAGGTCTTTAGTGAGACACTTTTATTTGATAATGCCTATGTCCGAAATCGCTATTTCAATTATGTTTTTCCAGCCTTATTACCATATAATGAGCAAGGTCTTTCCCGATATCTTTTAGAAATATTCCAATATTCAAGTCCGGAAACTTATGGACGCTTACGTCTAAAATATCCGAATGGGGATAGTAAAGAAAGAAAAAGCCTTGACCGTTACGACCATTCTGCTTTTGCATTTATGGAAAGTAAGTGTGAATTTATGCGTATCGCAAAAACAAGGACTGTCTAACCAAAACGTGGGCAGACTTTGTAAATCGTCAGTCATATGAAAATCCATTTATCGGACTTGTGTTATGTCGAGAATGGATAGAACCGTGGTTGAGATTGCTATTGGGGGTTCTGGCAAACTAGTGCTTTTTTCGGCATTCGGAGACGGGTGCCGAATTTTTTTTGTATAAATATCAAAAATAGGGTAAAAAATAGGGTAAATAATTTTATATTGAAGAAATAATAAAAAATATCAAGAAAAATTTGCATATATCAAAAATAAGTTGTAATTTTGCAGTCGAAATCCAATAAGTTGACTAAAAATACATCAACATATTGACCAATGATGTGATATTTTATTGACTAAGTTATGAGTTATAGACACCGAATCGCCGACATTTTGTTGGAAAACAAACTAAAGGGTACCGGAGCGGTATTAATAGAGGGAGCCAAATGGTGCGGAAAAACAACTACCGCAGAGCAACACGCAGGGAGCGTGTTGTATATGGATAATCCTAAGAACAGGTCCAGT
>JAZLHD010000035.1:0-27041 GCA_045616645.1 Paludibacteraceae bacterium | reverse complement strand
GAAGTTCAAGCAACGAAAATGGAGTCCGCCACCAAAGTGTGCCTTACAAGCACACTAGGGTCAGAGGTTGACGATGTCGTTTCTCAAGCTCCTCGCCGCCAAGTCTAACCCCTTGCGCGTTACCTTATTGTTTATATCCTTTACTTTTAAAGTAAATCATATAGATTGAATCAAACACAACCCTGCTTCATTGAGGCGGGGTTGTGTTTTGTTGGGTGTAGAGGAGTAGGGGAGTAGAGGAGTAGGGGAAAATTGGTAGTTTTGAGAATTTTTTGCATAACTTTTGAGAATTTTTTGCATAACTTTTGAGAATTTTGCAAAAATATTTGTTCAGATAAAAATTTTTTTGTACCTTTGCAGCGAAATTCAAAGTTAAGTTTTTATGTATCAACGTCAACAAGCACAAACTCTTCGTCAAAGAATTGAGGAAACAAGAAAATTTATTCAGGTGATTGCCGGTCCTCGTCAAGTTGGCAAATCAACATTAGTCAAGCAGGTGCTACACGAAATTAATGTACCATATCATTTTGCAGTTGCGGAAGATGCTCCTGATCGCAATCCAATATGGATTAGGCAACAAT
This sequence comes from Paludibacteraceae bacterium, assembly GCA_045616645.1. GTDB lineage: Bacteria > Bacteroidota > Bacteroidia > Bacteroidales > Paludibacteraceae > Colicola. Next base: position 26,460 of record JAZLHD010000035.1, on the reverse strand, counting down.
GGCAACAAGCGCGACAAAAAATGGACTTTAATCACTATCCACAAATGCTTCTTATCATAGATGAAATTCATAAGTTTGATAATTGGAGCGAAGTTGTTAAAGGAGAATGGGATAAAGATAGTTTTAACGATAGAAACCTAAAAGTGATCATTTTAGGCAGTAGCCGATTGCTATTGATGGACGGATTAACAGAATCACTTGCCGGACGATTTGAACTAATAAATATGGAGCATTGGTCATACAAAGAGATGCACGATGCCTTTGGTTTTGATTTATATCATTATATCTATTTTGGTGGCTATCCGGGAGGTGCTTCTCTTATTGGGGACGAGAAACGTTGGCGTAATTATATACAAAATGCTATCATTGAACCAGCCATTGCTAAAGATGTATTATTAACAAAACGAGTATATAAACCGGCACTCCTAAAGCAATTATTCTTATTGGGATGCTCTTATTCCGGAGAACTTTTGGCGTTTAATAAAATCTTAGGACAATTGCAAGATGCAGGGAATACAGATACGTTAGCTACATATCTTAATGTATTAGACGAAAGTTGTTTGTTGGCCGGATTACAAAAATATGCTGTAGATAATGCTCGTAAATATAGGTCAATACCTAAATTTTTGGTCTATAATTCTGCTCTCCTAAGTGCAACGGATAAAGGTTCCTTTGAACAAGTGGTGACAGATGATCAGAAATGGGGACGTTGGGTAGAAACGGCAGTGGGAACTCATTTGATTAATAATGCAAAAAGATTAAACTATGAGGTTTATTATTGGCGTCAAAAGAATGAGGAAGTTGATTATATTCTTTTGTCAAACAATAAACTCGTTGTTATTGAAGTTAAGTCGGGAAGGCGCAAATTAAATAGTGGTATTTTTACCTTTGAAGACTCTTATCATCCTATTCGAACTTGGGTTGTTGGTACAGGAGGTTTGGATATAGAACAATTTTTGCAATCGGATTTATCCTTCCTTTTTATGGTGTAGGGGAGTAGAGGTGTAGAGTGTGTTGATGGGGTCAAAATCACCCATGCACGGGGTTCATTTGGGGATATTTGGGGTCAAAAATGAAAAAAAATGCAAAAAAGTGTTCGTAAATTTGCAGGTATCAAAAAAAATACCTACCTTTGCAAAAAAATGAAATTAACTAAAGTTTGGATAGAAGATAACCACCTGTATGGATTGGGTGATGATGGGAAGACTTATTGCCAAAGTCTTCTGTGGTACCGTCGTTTGCTCAATGCTACTCCGGAACAACAAGCGAACTATGAATTAGAACCTTTTGGCGTGCATTGGGATGAAATAGATGAGGATATCAGTTATCAAGGATTTATTGATCGCAATAATGTGGAACCCTCTGCTTTACAAAAGTTTCTTTTGACCCATCGGGAACTTAATCTGGCGGAATTAGCGAAACGGCTAGATATGAATACCACTTTGCTTCGAAACTATGTCTATGGCTGGAAGATTCCGTCCGAGGAGCGCGAGCAACAAATTTGGCAAATGATTCAAGCAATAGGGCGCGAATATATTGCTGTTTAACGCTGTTGCCGGTCACGGAATCTAACTAACCCCCTCACCCCATCGCTTATATCCTTTACTTTTAAAGTTAATCATATAGGCTTCGGTGTTCATACAAAACCCAACCCTGCTTCATCGAGGCGGGGTTGCGTTTTGTGGGTGTAGAGGTGTAGGGGAGTAGAGGAGTAGGGTGTGTAGTGATGGGGCTCATTTTGCAGTTTTGGGGTCAAAATGCAAAAAAAATGCAAAAAAGTGTTCACAAATTTGTAGGTATCAAAAAAAATACCTATCTTTGCATAAATTTTGTAGAAAACATAAAAACCATGCCTGAAATTTATCGTATCTTTGGATTTAAAATTCGCTTCTATAGCGATGACCACGAACCTATTCATGTTCATATAGTTGGTCATGATGGCGTAGCTCGATTTGAGTTACAAGGAGAAAAATTTGTACTTATGCAGTCGGAAAAGATTAAGGTATCTGATTTGAATCGATTGCAAAAATCTGTAAATGAGAATGCCGATATCATTATTAATCGCTGGCACGAATATTTTGATAGACAATGAAGTTAACCAAAGTTTGGACAGATAAGAATTACCTTTATGGCTTAGGAGACGATGGGCAAACTTATCGTCAAAGTTTGCTATGGTATCGCCGCTTGATGAATGCCACACCCGAGCAGCAAGCGAATTACGAATTAGAGCCTTTGGGTGTTCATTGGGAAGATATAGACGAAGATATTAGTTATCAGGGCTTTATCGACCGCAATAATGTGGAACCAACCGCCTTACAACGTTTCCTTTTAATTCATCGTGAACTGAACTTAGCCGAATTAGCCAAGCGATTAGATATGAATACCACCTTATTGCGTAATTATGTCTATGGTTGGAAAACACCATCCGAAGAGCGAGAAAATCAAATTTGGCAAATGATCCAAACGATAGGAAAAGAATATTTGGCGGTATAATTCCTTCTCTTTTTTACAAGGCGTAAAACTCAAGCAGTGCCTGACCGATTTGGTTGGGCATTGTTTATATGCACGGGGCTCATTTTGCAGTTTTGGGGTCAAAAATAAAAAAAAATGCACTTTTCAGGCATAAAACTTGTATATATCAAAAAAAATCTTTACCTTTGCGTCACAAAACGCAAAAGAAAGGAGTTAATTATGAGTACGACTGCAATGACACATTTATTGGATTATTTGTGTGTTTCCTTAACTAAACCTAATATGCGTTGGTTAGGGGAGCATTTAGTGGAATATGCAAAGGATGACAAGTGCGCAGAACAGGAAGCTTATGTTGCATCTACATTAGGACCGGCACTCAAGGATGTAAAACAAGCATTTGCCAAAGGAAAAACAATGCCGAATGCTTACGATCTTATCGCAGAACTCTAATTATGGCACAAATTATTATTGGAGTACATAATGAGTTCAAACGCCTATATTCGTTCATTAGTAAAAAATATATAATCCTTTTTTAGATACACCCCTTCACCATTATTAGGAGTAGGCGGATAGGCGGAGAGGCGGAAGGGCGGAAAGATTTTTGTAGTTTCGGGGTCAAAAATGAAAAAAGCACTCCCTTATATAGCAGTTATCACAGCGATGCTGATTTGGTCAGTGTCAGGGGTCGCCATCAAAACAGCACTGCTCTCTTTCTCCAACTTAACCCTGCTGGTTATGCGGTTTACGTTGGCAATAGTGGTGCTGCTCCTCATCGGCTTGTGTTGCCGTTCCAACGCGACATTAGGACTGCAAAAACTCGACAAGAAAGATATCCCCCTTTTCCTCTTAGCCGGATTCTTCCAACCCTGTTTGTATTATCTGTTTGAGACCTATACTTACGATGCCCTTTCTTCGCCTACAATAGCGGAAACACTGCTTTCGACCAATCCCGTTCTGGCACCCATCTTTGCGTGGCTGATCTTGCGTGAACGCGTCACCCCTTATAATATAATAGGAATCATCGTGTCCACTATCGGAATGGGGATGCTGGTACTGGTTGGTTCTACGAACTTCCAATTAGGAAACGCTTGGGGACTGTTGACCGCTTTCCTTTCTGTCTCAACAGCTGTGTTATATTCCTTGATATTACGCCGTATCCCCGCAAAATATAACTCGCTTACCATCGTCTTCTATGTACAATTATGCGCCCTCTTCCTTTTCTATCCGATGTGGGGTATAAAAGAAGGCATCCATTGTCCCCTTAGTTTCGATGTAACCACGTGGACAACACAACTCTGGCAATCAGTTGGTGGGGTAGTGTACTTGGCTTTATTTGCAACGATAAGCGCCTTTATCTTATTCTGCTATTCGGTTCGACAGATTGGCGTTACGCGAGGAAACGTGTTCAACAATATCCGCCCCTTGTTTACGGCTTTGTTTATGTTCTTAGTCTTTGGCGAACATCTCCCCCTCGGCAAGTGGATAGGAATGGTCCTTATCATCGTGGGACTATTTATCAGCCAATTCAGAGGTACTGACCGGTGAGGGAGTGGGGACAAGCTTTGATGTCTTCTAACGTGCCAGTTGCAACAATCTCTCCTCCCGCGGATCCACCTTCCGGACCCAGGTCTATCAAATAATCACATGCCCGAATGACATCAAGGTTGTGCTCAATGATAATCACCGTATTCCCCTTCTCCACTAACTTCCTTAATACCGACATCAAAATCTTTATATCCTCGAAGTGCAATCCCGTGGTAGGCTCGTCTAAGATATACACCGTCTTACCCGTCGAAGGACGACTTAACTCCGCCGCTAACTTAATCCGCTGGCTCTCACCACCCGATAGCGTCGTAGAAGACTGACCGAGTTTGATATATCCCAATCCTACCTCCTGGATGGTACGTATCTTCTTCAATATCCGTGGCTGCGCCTCAAAAAACTCGACCGCTTGGTCAATCGTCATATCGAGTACATCAGCAATATTCTTCCCCTTGTATCGCGCCTCCAACGTCTCTTTGTTGTAACGCTGCCCGCCACACACTTCGCAAGGCACTAACACATCCGGCATAAAATGCATCTCAATGCGTTTGTATCCGTTACCCGCACACTCCTCACAACGTCCACCATGACTATTGAACGAGAACCGACCCGCTTTCCAACCGCGGATACGCGCTTGCGTGGTCTGCGCAAAGAGTTCGCGTATATCACTAAAAACCGAAGTGTAGGTGGCCGGATTACTGCGAGGACTGCGCCCAATAGGCGCTTGGTTAACCGCAATAACCTTGTCTATATGCTCCAACCCCGAAACACTATCGTAGGGTAATGGCTCATGCAACGAGCGATAGAAATGTTGGCTGAGAATAGGGTAGAGCGTTTGATTGACAAGCGTCGATTTACCCGAACCCGATACTCCCGTCACACCAATCATCTTTCCCAGCGGGAAACGCACATCAATATTCTTTAAGTTATTCCCCCTACACCCAAGCAACACGATTTGCTCACTTTCTTTCAACGTTTCATCTATACGGCTTCTTTCCACTTTCCACTTTCCACTTTCCACTGAATGACGCAGGTACTGCGCAGTAAGCGTATCGGTTTGGAGTAACTCCTTGGGTGTACCTTGGAAGACCACTTCGCCCCCTAATCGTCCTGCACGAGGTCCTATATCAACAATATAATCGGCTTGCCGCATGATCTGCTCATCGTGCTCAACCACGATGACGGAGTTACCCATGTCGCGTAGTTGTTCGAGCGAATCAATGAGCCGCTGGTTATCGCGCTGATGGAGACCAATACTCGGCTCGTCTAAGATATAAAGTACATTCACTAACCGCGACCCAATCTGCGTGGCCAGACGGATACGCTGGTGCTCTCCACCACTCAGACTATCCGACGAACGAGAGAGACTGAGATAACTCAATCCTACATGCAACATAAACTCCAACCGCGTACAAATCTCTTTGATGATGGGTGCCGCAATCGCCGATTGTTTAGAAGAAAGACCGCTATCACTGAATGACCGCTGCGCTGTAGAATCGGCGATGCCTGTAAGAAAATGATAGAGGGGTGTTAAGTCCATATCGGTCAAATCCGCAATCGTTTTTCCTGCGAGTTTATAGGACAGCGCCTCTTTATTCAATCGTTTGCCTTGACAATCGGGACATAACTGCCGCGTGCGCCGAGTCTGCTCAACCTCTTCTTCCTCCTCCTCTTGCTCCCAATCCTTCGTCTGATAGGTGAGCAACTGCTCGTACCAATTGTCCGAACGAATAATCTCATCCAACTTTTCTCTTTCCTTTTCACTTTCCACTTCAGCCTTTTGGGTGTACTGCAACGTATATCCTAATCCCTTACACGTTGGGCACCAACCGGAGGGACTATTGAACGAGAACGTATGTGGTGCTGGTTCAGGATAACTCATTCCCGTCACGGGACACATCAGGTTGCGACTATAATAATGGACCGCTTCGCTGCAAGACCGCTCCGCTGCAAGACCATTCGCTTCGCTCACTGTAAGAACTTCCATCGTGCCATTACCTTGGGTCATGGTTTTGTCGATGGATTGTTTCAGTCGGTCAATGTCCATCGCCTCGGGATTAGCGAGCCGATCTACCACCACTTCAATGGTGTGGTTTTTGTATCGATCAACTTTCATTCCATACACTAATTCCATGATCTCGCCATCCACGCGGACACGCGAAAAACCTTTGCGGCGGAGGGTGTCAAAAAGCTCCTTATAGTGCCCTTTACGATTATTGATGACAGGAGCAAGAAGCATAATCTTCTGCCCCGCATAGTCGCGCTGAATGATAGATAAGATCTGTTCATCGGTGAGCCGCACCATCTTCTCGCCGCTTGCCCACGAATAGGGTTCCGCAGCACGGGCATAAAGCAAACGCAGGAAATCATAAACCTCCGTTACCGTACCCACCGTTGAACGCGGATTGCGTGAGGTGGTTTTTTGGTCTATTGAGATAACGGGACTCAGTCCTACAATCTTATCTACGTCCGGACGCTCAATCGTGCCTATGTACGTACGCGAATAAGAAGAAAAAGTGTCAATATACCGGCGTTGCCCCTCGGCAAAAATCGTGTCGAAAGCAAGGGACGACTTCCCCGAACCGCTGAGACCGGTGATAACGGTCAACGAATTACGCGGAATAGACACGTCAATGTTCTTGAGATTATTAACGCGTGCACCATATACTTTGATATGTTTTGCCGACTTTGCCATAAATCGTGCAAAGGTAATACTTTTTTTTGATATGTGCAAATTTATTTGTGATTTTTGATTGGTGATTTGTGATTTTTGATTGGTGATGAGCGTTACAAGACCTCGTAGAAGAGGCTACTTTTAGGGTAATTTACGAACAAAATTTATTTTTTTAACAAAACACTTGCGTATATCATTTTTTTTTTGTACTTTTGCACGGATTTTGCAAAAATTTATTTATTCACTAATAATATCTATCTAATACGACAATGGCTAAAGTTTATCAAGCTAATGAAATTAAGAACATTGCCCTTATGGGAGGCAGTGGTTCCGGTAAGACCACTTTGATGGAGTCTATGCTCTTTGAAAGTGAAGTCATCAAACGTCGCGGTACGATTGAAGCTCAATCTACGGTTTGCGACTATTTCCCTGTAGAAAAGGAATATGGTTATTCCGTATTTTCCACAGTTTGTAACATCGAATTCAATGGTAAGAAACTCAATATCATTGACTGCCCGGGTTCGGACGATTTCGTAGGCGGAACAATCACCGCCCTCAACGTTTGCGATACCGCTGTTATCACCCTCACCGCTAATGGCGGCGTAGAGGTAGGTACCCAAAACCGTTTCCGCGATGCGGAGAACCACAAGAAACCCGTTGTTTTTGTTGTCAACAAATGCGACCACGAGAATGCCAACTTCGAGCGTGCTTTTGAACAACTGAAGGAAAACTTCGGTAATAAAGTGGTGCTGTTGCAATACCCCGTAGCCGTAGGTGCCGGTTTTAATGCCGTTATCGACGTGCTGAAAGGCAAGATGCTGCAATGGAAACCCGAAGGCGGTGCTCCTGAATACAAAGACATCCCCGCTTCCGAAGCCGGCAAAGTAGAAGAACTGCTTGGCGCTCTGCACGAGATGGCTGCTGAGGCAGACGAGGCATTGATGGAGAAATTCTTTGACCAAGGCACCCTCTCTGAGGAAGAGACGTTGCGCGGTTTGAAGGTTGTCTTCGCTGAGGCCGGCGTTTATCCTGTTATGTGCACTTGTGGTGTGAAAGATATGGGCGTTCGCCGTCTGTTAGACTTCTTAGGCGAGATGGCTCCGTCGGTAGCAGAGGCTCCGCAACCCGTTACCTCCGATGGTAAGAAAATAGCTCCGGACGCTAAGACTCCCGCTTCGATGTTCATCTTCAAAACCTCCGTTGAACCTCATATCGGCGAGGTGAACTATTTCAAAGTAATGCAAGGTACGATTCATGGTGCAGACGACCTCTTGAACGTTGACCGAGGCTCCAAAGAGCGTATCTCTCAGTTATACACCGTGGATGGCTCTATCCGCGTTCCTGTAGATGAAGTAGCTGCCGGTGATATCGCTGCTACCGTTAAGCTCAAAGATAGCCGTACGGGTAACACCTTGAATGCGAAGGATTGCGAGAACACCTATCCTGCTATCACCTATCCAGAACCTAAGTTCCGTCGCGCTATCCGCCCTGTAACCGAGAGCGATTCGGAGAAACTGAGTGCCCTGCTTACTCGTATGCACGAGGAGGATCCGACATGGCTTATCGAGCAATCGAAAGAGTTGCGTCAGACCATCGTTAGCGGTCAAGGTGAGTTCCACCTCCGCACCCTCAAATGGCGTTTGGAGAACAACGATAAGATGATGGTTGAATATGACGAACCGAAGATCCCTTATCGTGAGACCATCACGAAGTCTGCTCGCGCTGATTATCGTCACAAGAAACAGTCCGGCGGTAGCGGCCAATTCGGTGAAGTACACCTCATCGTTGAGCCTTACGAGGAAGGCGTTCCTGTAAAAGAAGTTTACAAGTTTGGTAACCAAGAATATCGTATCTCCGTTAAGGACACCCAAGAGATTCCATTGGAGTGGGGTGGAAAGTTGGTACTGATCAACTCTATCGTAGGTGGTGCTATTGATGCCCGCTTCATCCCCGCTATCTTGAAAGGTATCATGGATCGTATTGAGCAAGGTCCGTTGACCGGTTCGTATGCTCGTGACGTTCGCGTCATCATCTATGATGGTAAGATGCACCCCGTAGATAGTAACGAAATCTCCTTCCGTCTGGCAGGTCGTAACGCCTTTGCACAAGCCTTCAAGGAGGCTAACCCGAAGGTGTTGGAGCCTATCTACGAAGTAGAGGTACTCGTTCCGAGCGATATCATGGGTGATGTGATGAGTGATTTGAACGGCCGTCGTGGTATGGTTCTTGGTATGGAAGCCGAGAAGAACTTTACACGCCTCAAAGCCCTTGTTCCATTGGCAGAGATGGCAAGTTACAGCACCACACTGAGTAGTTTGACCGGTGGTCGTGCAACCTTTACGATGCACTTCAAGAGCTACGAACTTGTTCCCGGTGACGTTCAAGATAAACTCATTAAGGCTTACGCTGAGAGCCAGAAGGAAGAAGAGTAATGTATATTGCCATAGCCGGAAATATTGGTGCTGGCAAGACGACGCTAACGAACATGTTAGCGAAGTATTATGGGTGGGAGCCACGCTTTGAAAGCGTAGGCTTCAACCCTTATTTAGACGACTATTATAAGGATATCAAACGGTGGTCGTTCAGCATGGAGATATACTTCTTGCAACAACGCATGAAAGACCTTAAGGCGGTGATGCAATCCAACCACACGATCGTGCAAGATCGTAGTATCTTTGAGGGCGTGCATGTGTTTGTGACCAATAACTACCACCGCGGGGATCTTAGTGATCGCGAATATACAACGTATATGGAGTTGTACAATACGATGAAGGAGATGATGATTCTGCCAAATCTGATGATTTATCTCCGTAAGTCGGTTCCTACACTGATAGGACAAATCCAAAAACGCGGTCGCGAATGCGAGCAAACGATGCAAATCGACTACTTGCAAGGACTGAACGAACGATACGAAGATTTTATCTATCACCAATATCCGGGCAAGGTTCTGGTTATTGAGTCGGATGAAATAGATTTTGAACACAACCCCGAAGATTTCCGAATGATTGTCAATAAGATTGATGCTCAACTATTTGGTCTCTTCTCTGAAGAACATTTCCGGTGAGAGTGTAGAGTGTAGAGTTTAGAGTAGCCGTCTAGTTTAAAGTTTAGAGTTAACTAACTAATCACTAAAATAATGCATATAGCAGTAGCAGGAAATATTGGTTGCGGTAAGACCACGCTGACGAATATGTTAGCCAAACATTACGGTTGGACCCCACGCTTTGAGAGTGTGGATTTTAACCCCTACTTAGAGGACTTTTATCACGATATGCATCGATGGGCATTCCATCTGCAAGTCTATTTCCTCAACAAGCGTTTTCAAGACGTGGTGGAGGTGAGCAAAAAAAACGACGAGTGGATTGTACAAGACCGTACTATTTACGAGGATGCTCGTATTTTTGCGCCCAACCTCTATCGACAAGGGTATATGTCCGAACGGGATTTTAGGAATTATAGCGACTTATTTGACCTCATGATGTCCCTTGTGAAGATGCCGGATTTGATGATTTATATCCGTTCTTCTATTCCTAACCTCGTGGCACAGATCCAAAAACGCGGTCGCTCGTATGAGGCAGGTATGCGTTTGGATTATTTGAAAGGTCTAAACGACCTCTATGAGGAGTGGATTGCCGGTTATAAGGGGAAACTGCTTATCATTGATGGTGATAAGATTAAGTTTGCAGACAACAAAGAAGATTTCCGGTTTGTTACCGACCATATTGATGCTGAACTATTCGGTCTCTTCCCCTTTGAGAAAGAGAATGGAGTAGGCAAAGAGATACGTAGCTAACTACGTGATTCAACATTTTGTAGACTATATTGCCATTGAGAAGCACTATTCCGATAAGACGGTGCGTGCCTATCATGACGACTTACGCGACTTCTGCCGTTTCCTTGGTTGGGATGTGTCCGACTTTAATCCTAAAGAGGTTGATGAGTCGGATGTCAAAGCGTGGATATTGGAACTACTAGATAAAGAAGGCCAATCCAAACGGAGTGCCAAACGCAAACTGAGTAGCCTCCATTCTTTCTATCGGTTTCTGCTGAGACAAGGTCTGGTCTCTGTCGATATCACCCGCAAAGTGATTGCTCCTAAAGTGGATAAACCCTTGCCGGTGTTTTTTAAGGAGAGTGAGATGCAGGCTGTCACTGCAGCGGGCGACCAAGCGGATGATTGGGAAAGTATGCGCGACTGCTTGATAATTCAAATCTTATACCAAACAGGGATGCGTCAAGCAGAGATATTAGGACTTAAGGATGGGGATGTGGATGTCCAAACAGAACAGATACGTGTGTTTGGTAAACGAAAGAAAGAGCGTGTCATTCCTATCGGTGATAAACTCTGCGAGATGATACGGCGTTATTGGTCTTTTCGCGAACAGATAGGGTTTGGTTATCAAGCCGACCGACCTTTTTTATTGAGGATGTATAAAAAACAGGTGGTGCCGATGACAGAGTACCCCTTATATAAAATTGTGCGCACGCGCATGGGCGAGGTAAGTACCTTGCAAAAACACTCTCCGCACGTGCTTAGGCATACGTTTGCTACCACGATGTTGAATAATGGAGCAGACATAAGAACGATACAAGCTTTGTTGGGGCATGCCAGTTTGAGTACCACACAAATCTATACACATACCTCGTTTGAACAGATCAAAAAAGTGTACGAAAAGGCTCATCCAAGGTCAAAGAAGGGGTAAAAATAGGTAAAAAGTGAGAAAAAACACGATTTTTTGCATTTTTTTGCGAAAATATTTTGTCATGTCAAAAAAATGTAGTAATTTTGCACCGCTTTTCGGCCGAGTAGTCAGAAATTGACCCAATGGCGGAGCGTTCGCCACTATAGCTCAGTTGGTAGAGCAGCGGTTTTGTAAACCGCCGGTCGTTGGTTCGAGTCCGACTAGTGGCTCTAAGATCTTTGAAATAATTTGGGTGTGTTCCAGAGTGGCCAAATGGGGCAGACTGTAAATCTGCTGTCTCTCGACTTCGGTGGTTCGAATCCATCCGCACCCACAATATATTCCTGCGGGAATAGCTCAGTCGATAGAGCACTAGCCTTCCAAGCTGGGGGTCGCGGGTTTGAGTCCCGTTTCCCGCTCACGTTTTGCTGCTTTAGCTCAGTGGTAGAGCGCATCCTTGGTAAGGATGAGGTCCCGAGTTCAACTCTCGGAAGCAGCTCTTAAAATTTTTTTATATGCGCGCGAGGGTTATTGTGCCTGTTCGCGTATATACAAATAAGAAAACAAAATAACCACAATTATTAACGTTAATAAAATTCTAGAATTATGGCAAAAGAGAAATTTGACCGTTCGAAACCGCACGTAAACATCGGTACTATTGGTCACGTTGACCATGGTAAAACTACTTTGACCGCTGCTATTACAACTGTGTTGGCAAAGAAAGGTTTGTCGGAGCTCCGTTCGTTCGATTCTATCGACAATGCTCCTGAAGAGAAAGAGCGTGGTATTACTATTAACACCGCTCACGTTGAGTACCAAACGGCTACTCGTCACTATGCACACGTTGACTGCCCGGGGCACGCTGACTATGTAAAGAACATGGTAACTGGTGCTGCTCAGATGGATGGTGCTATCATCGTTGTTGCTGCTACTGATGGTCCTATGCCTCAGACTCGTGAACACATTCTGTTGGCTCGCCAAGTGAATGTTCCTCGTCTGGTTGTATTCATGAACAAGTGCGACCTTGTTGATGATGCTGAGATGTTGGATCTTGTTGAGATGGAAATGCGTGAACTGTTGAGTTTCTATGAGTTCGATGGTGACAATACTCCTGTTATCCGTGGTTCTGCTCTTGGTGCATTGAATGGTGTACAAGAATGGGAAGATAAGGTTATGGAGTTGATGGATGCTGTTGATACTTGGATTCAACTGCCTCCTCGCGCTGTAGATAAACCTTTCTTGATGCCTGTTGAGGACGTCTTCTCTATCACAGGTCGTGGTACTGTTGCTACGGGTCGTATTGAGACCGGTGTCATCAAAGTTGGTGATGAGGTTCAATTGATCGGTTTGGGTTGCGATGGTAAGAAATCCGTTGTTACCGGTGTGGAGATGTTCCGCAAATTGCTTGACCAAGGTGAAGCTGGTGATAACGTAGGTCTGTTGCTCCGCGGTATCGATAAAGACGAGGTTAAACGTGGTATGGTTATCACCCACCCGGGTGTTGTTAAACCTCACGAAGAGTTCAAGGCTTCCGTTTATATCCTGAAGAAGGAAGAGGGTGGCCGTCACACTCCGTTCCACAACCACTATCGTCCTCAATTCTACATCCGTACAATGGACGTTACCGGTGAGATCACTCTCCCCGAAGGAACTGAGATGGTAATGCCTGGTGATAACCTCGAAATCACCGTTAAGCTCATCTATCCGGTAGCTTGCAGCGAAGGTCTTCGTTTCGCTATCCGTGAAGGTGGCCGTACCGTAGGTTCGGGTCAAATCACGAAAGTGCTTGACTAATAAAAAGACCCAAACGCAAGTTTGGGTTTTACAGAAGTCCTCCAATGGTAGGAGAGCGGTCTCCAAAACCGTTAATGTGGGTTCGATTCCTGCCTTCTGTGCAAGGTCGCAAGACCGATGTTACAACATAGCTTCCATTGACGTCAGTGACGCCCTGTTTCGTTGTGAAAAGGACTGAACTGAGGTCGTTTGGTTGACGGAGTAACGCTATGTATAATATAATAAGGAGTATAAAATTATAATTTGTAAAATATTAAAAACTCTACGTATATGAAACTTGTAGAAAACATTAAATTGTCTTATGACGAAATGGTTCACAAAGTAAGTTGGCCATCGAAAAAAGAGTTAGCCCAAAGTGCAGTCATCGTGCTGGTTGCTTCCCTTGTATTGGCACTTATTGTCTGGGTTATGGACTTGTTCTTTGAGAAAGTCATGACATTTGTTTACGGTCTATTCTAATTAAGATTATTATGGCTGAAAACAATTATAAATGGTATGTACTTCGTGCCATCAGTGGGAAGGAAAACAAGGTAAAAGAGTATATCGAAGGTGCCTTGATTACCTCTTCGCTGTTCAAGGAGTATGTTTCTCAAGTTCTTATTCCTACTGAGAAAGTGGTAGCTTTGAAGAACGGTAAGCGAACCATTAAGGAGCGCAACCTTCTTCCGGGTTATGTTTTGGTAGAATGTAATCTCACGGATGAGTGTTACCCTCTTCTCCGCAACATTCCAAATGTACTTGGTTTCTTGAGCGAAGGTAAAGCTTCCATCAAGCCTGCGCCCGTGTCACAAGCCGAAATCAATAAGATTGTCGGAAATGTGGAGGATGCCGAGATTGATTTGCAATTGGAGGAGACGTTTGTCGTTGGTGAGAAAGTGAAAGTGGTCAATGGTCCGTTCAACGGATTCAATGGCGTCGTTCAAGATGTTCTTCCGGACAAACACAAACTCAAAGTGGTGGTTACGATCTTTGATCGCCAAACGCCTCTTGAACTCAGTTTTGGAGAGGTAGAGAAAGAGTAGAAGGTTATGACCGTTTGGACTACTCGGTAGTTTATTTATTAACCCGGCGAGAGCTGCAGAGCAGCGTTATCATCGCCAAAACTATTTAACAAAACTATGGCTAAAGAAATTGCTGGTTTTATTAAACTTCAAATTAAGGGTGGCGCAGCCAATCCCGCACCTCCGGTAGGACCTGCACTGGGTTCGAAGGGCGTGAATATCATGGAGTTTTGTAAACAATTCAATGCCAGGACGCAAGACAAACCAGGCAAAGTGCTTCCGGTTGTCATTACCGTTTATGCTGACAAGTCGTGTGATTTTATCGTTAAGACTCCTCCCGTAGCTGTTCAACTTATTGAGGCTGCAAAGGTAAAGGGCGGCAGTGCCGAACCCAACCGTACGAAAGTGGCTTCAATCACGAAAGAACAATGCCAACAGATCGCTAGCGATAAGATGGTGGATTTGAACTGCTTTACTGTTGAATCTGCAATGAAGATGGTTGCAGGTACTGCACGTAGCATGGGTATTACCGTTAAATAATTAAAACTTCAATCATTATGGCAAAATTGACAAAAAATCAAAAGCTTGCTGCTGAAAAGATTGAAGCAGGTAAGCTCTACACTGTAGCAGAGGCAAGTGCACTCGTTAAAGAGATTACGCACACCAAATTCGACGCTTCTGTAGATATTGACGTTCGTTTAGGCGTTGATCCTCGTAAAGCGAACCAAATGGTTCGTGGCGTGGTATCGCTGCCCAATGGAACAGGTAAAGTAATTCGTGTTCTTGCCCTTTGTACTCCCGACCAAGAGGCTGCTGCTAAAGAAGCAGGTGCCGACTATGTAGGTTTGGACGAGTATATTGAGAAGATTAAAGGTGGTTGGACGGATATTGACGTAATCATCACCATGCCTCAAATCATGGGTAAGATAGGCGCTCTTGGTCGTGTTCTGGGTCCCCGTGGCTTGATGCCTAACCCCAAATCCGGTACGGTTACTATGGATGTAGCTAAAGCCGTTAAGGAAGTTAAGCAAGGTAAAATCGACTTCAAAGTAGATAAATTTGGTATTGTACATACTTCTATTGGTAAAGTTTCCTTTACTGCAGAGGCTATTGCTCAAAATGCAAATGAATTTATTCAGACCATTATTAAGCTTAGACCCGCTACTGCTAAAGGAGAGTATATCAAGAGCATTTATCTTTCCAGCACGATGAGTCAAGGAATTAAAATTGATGCTAAAACTCTTTAATTTACAACGAAACGATTATGAAAAAGGAAGATAAAAGCGCTCTGATTGTTGAGCTTCAAGAGACTTTAGGTCAATATCAGCATTTCTACCTCACCAACATTGAGGGACTGAATGCAGAGAAGACTTCCGAATTGCGTCGCAAATGTTTTAAGAACGACATCAAACTTGTTGTTGCTAAAAACACCTTGCTTCGTAAGGCTATGGAAGCTAAAGGAATCGATGCTACCTTATTTACTGCTTTAAAAGGAAATACCGCTTTAATGTTCTGCAATACGGGTAATGCCCCTGCAAAACTGATTAAAGAGATTCTGAAAGCGGAGAAGGGTAAAGAGAATGTAAAGCCTGAATTGAAGGCTGCTTATGTAGAAGAGACTGTTTATGTGGGTGCACAAAACCTTGAGTTCTTGTCCTCCATCAAGTCTAAAAACGAACTTATTGCCGACATCGTTGCTCTGTTGCAATCGCCTGCTAAGAACGTTATTTCTGCACTTCAATCCAGTGGTTCAACCATCCACGGCGTCCTCAAAACGCTGGGAGAAAGACCTGAATAAGGTCGCCTAGAAAATCTAGAGTAACTAGAAATCTAGAATAACTAAAAAATTAATTATTAACCATTTAAATATCACAATTATGGCAGATGTTAAAGCTATTGCTGAACAATTAGTAAATCTTACTGTTAAAGAAGTTAACGAGCTCGCTCAAGTATTAAAAGAAGAGTACGGTATTGAACCCGCTGCTGCTGCTGTTGCAGTTGCTGCCGGTCCTGCTGTAGAAGCTGCTGCAGTTGAAGAGAAGACTTCCTTCGATGTAGTTCTCAAGGAAGCTGGTGCTCAAAAGCTTCAAGTCGTTAAGGCTGTGAAAGAGCAAACCGGTCTTGGTCTGAAAGAGGCTAAGGATATCGTAGACGCTGCTCCTGCTACCGTTAAGGAAGGTCTTGACAAAGCAGCTGCTGAGGCTCTCAAGAAAGCCCTCGAAGAAGTAGGTGCTGTAGTAGAACTTAAGTAATCTCCTTACCAGTATTGGTAATAGGTTTAGATCCCTTTATAGGGGGTCTAAACCTTTTTCTCTGAATAAAGCAGATTGTTAAAAACTTATTAAATATTGGTAATAATAATGCGGTATTGTTAAAAATATGTTAATTAAACAAACCATCTATTTAGCTCTAAATAACTGATTACCAACAGTTTTTATATCTGTTAAACAATTAACACCATTAAAAGAATGGCAACAACTAAAAAAACGCAAAGAGTCAACTTCTCGGCAATGCAACAGCAGATGCCCTATCCTGACTTTTTAGCAATTCAACTCAAGTCCTTCCATGATTTTGTTCAAATGGATTCAACTCCGGAAGAGCGTCGTAATGAAGGACTCTACAAAGTGTTCTGTGAGAATTTCCCCATTCAGGACACACGTAATAGCTTCTCGCTTGAGTTCTTGGACTACTATGTTGATCCTCCTCGCTACTCTATCGAAGAGTGTTTGCTCCGCGGATTGACCTATAGTGTTCCTTTGAAAGCGAAACTAAAACTATCGTGCTCCGATCCCGATCACGAGGATTTTGATACCGTCATCCAAGACGTTTATTTGGGCACGATACCGTATATGACTCCGAAAGGCACTTTCGTTATCAATGGTGCAGAACGTGTGATTGTTAGTCAATTGCATCGTTCACCGGGTGTGTTCTTTGGAACCTCCATGCATTCCAATGGTACGAAGTTGTACTCCGCTCGTATTATTCCTTTCCGCGGTTCGTGGATTGAGTTTGCAACGGATATCAACAAAGTCATGTACGCTTATATTGACCGTAAAAAGAAATTGCCTGTAACCACCTTGCTCCGTGCCATCGGTTTTGAGTCTGATAAAGACATTCTTGATTGCTTCGGCTTAGCGGAAGAGGTTAAGGTTAGCAAAGCAACTCTTGAGCAATATGTTGGTCGTCGCTTAGCAGGTAACGTGCTGAAAGCGTGGACGGAGGATTTCGTAGATGAAGATACGGGTGAAGTGGTTACTATCGAGCGTAACGAGGTGATCTTGGAGCGCGAAACAGAACTAACTGCTGAGAACTGCCAAACGATTATTGAGGCAGGCGTGAAAACGATTCTTCTTCACAAAGAAGAGGCTCGTGAGAATGACTTCTCTATCATCTTCAACACCCTCCAAAAAGACCCATCGCATTCTGAGAAAGAGGCTGTGCTTTACATCTATCGCCAATTGCGTAATGCCGAGCCTGCAGATGATGCTACCGCTCGTGAGGTAATCCAAAACTTGTTCTTCTCAGAGAAACGTTATGACTTGGGTGATGTAGGTCGTTATCGCATCAACCGTAAGTTGAAAATGGATATCCCTGCCGAGACACGTGTCCTCACCCAACAGGATATGATTGAGATCATCAAGTACCTTGTTGAACTCATCAACTCCAACGCAGAGGTGGACGATATTGACCACTTGTCCAATCGTCGTGTTCGCACCGTAGGTGAACAATTATACAATCAGTTTGGTATAGGCCTAAATCGTATGGCTCGTACTATTCGTGAACGAATGAATGTTCGCGACAATGAGGTGTTTACTCCGACCGACTTGATCAATGCTAAGGCTATCTCAAGTGTTATCAACTCGTACTTTGGAACGAATGCACTGAGTCAGTTCATGGACCAACAAAACCCATTGGCTGAGATTACGCACAAACGTCGTATGTCTGCCCTTGGTCCTGGTGGCTTGAGCCGTGACCGTGCTGGATTTGAAGTTCGTGATGTACACTATACTCACTATGGCCGTCTCTGCCCAATTGAGACTCCTGAAGGACCGAACATCGGTTTGATTTCGTCCTTGTGTATCTATGCGAAGATTAACAATCTCGGTTTCATTGAGACACCTTATCGTAAGGCTGAGAATGGGGTAGTGGACCTTGATAATGATCACGTACTGTTCCTCACCGCTGAAGATGAGGAGAATATGACCGTGGCACAAGGTAACGCTCCTTTGGATAAGAATGGTAAGTTCATTCGCAATAAAGTAAAAGCCCGTTTTGAGGCGGACTTCCCGGTAGTGGCTCCGGAGAAGATTGATGCTATGGACGTAGCTCCTTCGCAGATTGCTTCTATCGCTGCTGCTCTTATTCCTTTCCTTGAACACGATGATGCTAACCGTGCGTTGATGGGATCGAACATGATGCGCCAAGCAGTTCCATTGTTACGTCCGGAAGCACCTATCGTAGGTACCGGTATTGAGGGCCAACTCATTCAAGACTCCCGTACACAGATTGAGGCGGAAGGAGATGGTGAAGTGACATACGTGGATGCGGATGTGATAAAAGTAATGTACGACCGCACGGATATGGAGGACTTCATCTCTTTCGATCCTGCCGAGAAAGAGTACAAACTTCCTAAGTTCCAAAAGACGAACCAAAACACTACCATTGACCTGCGTCCTATCGTTCGTAAAGGCGACAAAGTGACGAAAGGTCAAATCATGACAGAGGGCTATGCTACCGAGAATGCAGAATTAGCATTAGGTAAAAACCTCAAAGTGGCATATATTCCTTGGAAAGGTTATAACTATGAGGATGCTATCGTCCTCAGCGAACGTATTGTTCGTGAGGACATGTTCACTTCTGTTCACGTGGTAGAGCAACTTCTTGAAGTTCGTGAGACCAAACGTGGTATGGAGGAGTTCACCTCGGATATTCCAAACGTAAGCGAGGAGGCTACCCGTGACTTGGACGAACATGGTGTCATTCGTATTGGTGCCCACGTAGGCCCCGGTGATATCTTGATAGGTAAGATTACCCCTAAAGGTGAGACCGATCCATCGCCGGAAGAGAAGTTACTGAAAGCGATCTTCGGTGACAAGGCCGGTGATGTGAAAGATGCCTCTCTGAAGGCAAGCCCTTCGTTAGATGGTATCATCATTGACAAGAAACTCTACTGCCGTGCGATGAAAGATCGTAAGGCTAAACAAGAGGATAAAGAGAAAATCGCTAAGTTGGATGTTTCCTTCAAGGAGAAAGCCGAGATCTTGCGTCAGATGCTTATCGACAAATTATCTACAATCCTCAAGAATAACCAAGCTAATAGCGTTAAGGATATCGTTGGAACAGAACTGCTGTCTAAGGGTCAACACTTCTCTAAAGAGCGCCTCAACCAACTGAATTTCCAAACCGTGATGCTTGAGGGTTGGACCATGGATCCTGAGAAGAACGATTTGGCATCGCGTTGCGTGATGAACTACCTCGGCAAACTCAAGGAGATGGAAGCTGAACTTAAACGTCAGAAGTTTAATATCACCATCGGTGATGAACTGCCTAATGGTATCATCCAAATGGCCAAAGTCTATGTCTGCAAGAAACGTAAGATTCGTGTAGGTGATAAGATGGCCGGTCGCCATGGTAATAAAGGTATAGTATCTAAGATTGTTCGCGTAGAAGATATGCCGTTCTTGGCGGATGGTACTCCGGTGGATATCGTTCTGAACCCATTAGGTGTGCCTTCTCGTATGAACATCGGTCAGATCTTCGAGGCTGTCCTTGGCTGGGCTGGTCGTGAGTTAGGTGTTAAGTTTGCTACACCAATCTTCGATGGTTGCACCCTTGACTCCCTCAATGAGTGGACCGACAAAGCCGGTCTTCCTCGCGCAGGTAAGACGCAGTTATATAATGGTGAGACGGGTGAACCGTTTGACCAAATGGCTACCGTTGGTGTAACCTACTTCATGAAGTTAGGTCACATGGTTGACGATAAGATGCACGCTCGTTCTATCGGTCCGTACAGTTTGATTACCCAACAACCTCTGGGTGGTAAAGCTCAGTTCGGTGGTCAACGTTTCGGTGAGATGGAGGTTTGGGCTCTTGAGGCTCACGGTGCCGCTCATGTACTGCAAGAGATTTTGACGGTTAAGTCCGATGATGTCACCGGTCGCGCTCGTACGTACGAGGCAATCGTTAAGGGTGAACCGATGCCTACACCGGGTATCCCTGAGTCCCTCAACGTCCTACTGCACGAGTTACAAGGTTTGGCTCTTTCTATCACTTTGGAGTAATATTAGACAATCATTACAACTATGGCTTTAAAACAAGATAACAATAAGAAAACCGGTTTCTCGAAGATCACTATAGGTCTGGCTTCTCCTGATGAGATTATGAAAATTTCCAGTGGTGAAGTTCTCAAACCGGAAACGATTAACTACCGCACCTACAAACCTGAACGTGATGGTTTGTTCTGCGAGCACATCTTTGGTCCTACCAAGGACTACGAGTGCCATTGCGGTAAGTACAAAAGAATCCGTTACAAAGGTATCGTCTGCGAACGCTGCGGTGTAGAAGTAACAGAGAAGAAAGTGCGCCGTGAACGTATGGGGCATATTAAACTCGTTGTTCCCGTTGCTCATATTTGGTACCTTCGCTCGCTGCCTTCAAAGATGTCCGCTCTTCTCGGCGTTCCAACCAAACAATTGGATGCTATCATCTATTACGAGAAGTATATCATCTTACATGCTGGTTGCCTGGCAGGACAAGAGATTGATGGCGATGTGATTGAAGATCACATGCTCATTGATGAGGACCAATACCTCAAACTCCTGGATCGCCTACCCGAAGATAACGAAACCCTTGAGGATGGTAATCCCGATAAGTTCGTGGCCAAGATGGGTGCCGAAGCTATCTATGATATGCTCGTTGCCATCGACCTCGACGAACTTAGTTACAAACTGCGTGCGGAAGCCGATAAGGATACCTCCATGCAACGCAAACAAGAGTCGCTCAAACGCTTACAAGTCGTTGAGTCCTTCCGTTCTTCGAAAGGTAAGAGCCGTCCGGAATGGATGATTCTTCAGGTTATCCCTGTAACACCTCCGGAGTTGCGTCCTCTCGTGCCACTGGATGGTGGTCGTTTCGCAACCTCTGACTTGAACGACCTCTATCGTCGTGTTATTATCCGTAATAACCGACTCAAACGACTGATTGAGATAAAAGCTCCGGACGTCATTCTTCGTAACGAAAAACGTATGCTCCAAGAGGCTGTTGACTCTCTCTTTGATAACTCGCGTAAGACGACTGCTATTAAGTCTGAGGCCAATCGCCCACTTAAATCCCTCTCCGACTCGCTGAAGGGTAAACAAGGACGTTTCCGTCAGAACTTACTCGGTAAACGTGTGGACTACTCCGCTCGTTCGGTTATCGTCGTTGGTCCGGAACTGAAGATGCACGAGTGCGGTCTGCCTAAAGATATGGCTGCCGAACTGTATAAACCATTCATCATCCGCAAACTCATTGAGCGCGGTATAGTGAAGACGGTCAAATCCGCTAAACGTGTCATCGACCGTAAGGAGCCCGTCATTTGGGAAATCCTCGAACACGTGATGGAAGGACATCCTGTTCTGTTGAACCGTGCCCCGACCCTGCACCGTCATGGTATTCTTGCTTTCCAACCGAAGATGATTGAGGGTAAGGCTATCCAACTGCACCCACTGGCTTGCGCCGGTTTCAACGCAGACTTCGATGGTGACCAGATGGCAGTACACTTGCCTTTGTCTAACGAGGCTATCCTTGAGGCTCAACTGCTCATGCTCGGTTCTCATAACATCCTTGATCCTGCTAATGGTAATCCTATTACCGTTCCTTCTCAAGATATGATCCTCGGTTTGTATTATATCACCAAACCGCGTAAAGGTGTCAAAGGGGAAGGGCTGATCTTCGCTTCGGCAGAGGAATGCACCATTGCCCTTAATGAGGGTAAAGTGGATATCCATGCCAATGTGAAAGTGCGTATCAAAGATAGAATAGACGGCAAACCTGTCGTACATATCATTGAGACCACTCCCGGACGTATTATGGTTAACCAATATGTCCCTGTTGAAGTAGGCTATCAAAACACAACCCTTAAGAAAGGGGCCGTGAAGAAAATCATCGCTCAAGTCATTAAGACGTGTGGTGTTAGTCGTACTGCTCAGTTCTTGGATGATATCAAAAACCTTGGTTATAAGATGGCATTCCTGGGCGGTCTAAGCTTTAACCTAAACGATATCCTTATCCCTGAGGAGAAAGCTAAACTCGTAGCCGAAGGTAATGCTGAGGTAGAACGTATCACCGAGATGTATAACTTCGGTGAAATGGGTGATGACGAGCGTTATAACAACGTTATCGGCGCTTGGACAAAAGTCGATAACGCCGTGACCGAAGTCCTCATGAAACACATGGAAGAGGCGGAACAAGGCTTCAACTCTGTCTATATGATGATGGATTCCGGTGCTCGTGGATCTAAACAACAGATCAAACAGCTTGCCGGTATGCGTGGCTTGATGGCTAAACCTCAAAAAGCCGGTGCTTCCGAAGGTCGTCAGACCATTGAGAACCCAATTCTTGCAAACTTTAAGGAAGGCCTATCCGTGTTGGAGTACTTCGTTTCTACTCACGGTGCTCGTAAGGGTCTTGCCGATACCGCCTTGAAGACTGCCGATGCCGGTTACTTAACTCGTCGTCTGGTCGATGTGTCGCACGATGTTATCATCACCGAAGAAGACTGTGGTACGCTGCGTGGCTTAGTGGCTCGCGCTATCAAACAGAATGATAACGTTGTAGCAACACTCACCCAACGTATCCTCGGGCGCGTGTCCGTACACGATATCCTTGATAATAATGGTAAACTCATTGTTGCTGCGGGAGAAGAGATTCGCGAAGCTGCTTGCGAAGCCATTGAGGCTGCGGGCATCGAGGAAGTGGAAATCCGTTCTGTCCTCACGTGCGAAGCTAAACATGGTGTCTGCGCTAAGTGCTATGGTCGTAACCTTGCTACTCGTCAAATGGTACAGAAAGGTGAGGCTGTCGGTGTCATTGCCGCACAAGCCATTGGTGAACCCGGTACCCAGTTGACCTTGCGTACCTTCCACTCGGGTGGTGTCGCTGGTAATGCTGCTACCCAAAACACCTACGCTATCCCGCGGGATGGTATCATCGAGATTGAAGACCTTCGTACGATCACTACCGAAGCAGGAGATGCAATCGTTGTTAGCCGTCTCAATGAGATGCACCTCAAAGATGAGAAAACAGGCGTCATCCTCACAACATTTAATATACCATACGCTTCTAAGTTATTCGTTACCCCCGGACAGAAATACGAAAAGGGTACCGTTGTTTGCGAATGGGATCCGTATAAGGCTTCTCTTGTCATTGAACTCAAGGGTCACCTCCGTTATGATGATGTCATCGAAGGACTAACTTGTAAGACCGAGACCGATGAACAAACCGGTAAAAAAGAAGTAACCATCACCGACACTCGTGACAAGACGAAGATGCCGGTGGCTCATATCGTGGATGAGGCCGGAAATATCCTCCGTACCTATAACTTGCCTGTCAAGGCTATGCTCGTGCATCCTGATGGCGCAGAAGTGAAAGTGGGAGACTTGCTCTTCACCATCACCCGTTCCTTCGGTACCGCAGGTGATATCACGGGCGGTCTGCCTCGTGTTACAGAACTCTTTGAGGCTCGTAACCCGTCCAATCCTGCTATTGTAGCCGAAATTGATGGCGAGGTTACCTTTGGTAAGATCAAACGTGGTAATCGTGAACTCTTCGTCACCTCTAAGTTAGGTGAACAGAAAGCGTACCTTATTCCTCTAACGAAACAGATCCTTGTGCAAGAGGGTGACTACGTTCGCGCCGGTGTGGCTCTGTCCGATGGTGCGGTTACTCCCGATGACATCCTGTCTATCCAAGGTCCTACCGCTGTACAAGACTATATCGTCAATGAGGCACAGGCCGTTTATCGTCTGCAAGGTGTGGAAATCAACGATAAACACTTTGAGATTATCGTTCGCCAAATGATGCGTAAAGTAGAGATACAAGACGCAGGCGATACGCGCTACCTCGAAGGACAAGTCGTCGATAAACTCGACTTCTTAGAGGAGAACGATCGTATCTGGGGTAAGAAAGTGATTACCGATGCAGGTGAGAGTGATATACTCCGCGCAGGACAAATCGTGACTGCACGCCGTCTGCACGATGAGAACTCTTCTCTCCGTCGTCGCGATAAGAAACTCGTGGTGGCTCGTGACGCGATGTGCGCTACCGCTAAACAGATCCTGATGGGTATCACCCGCGCTGCTTTGGGCACCAAGTCGTTCATGTCCGCTGCTTCCTTCCAGGAAACAACGAAGATCCTCAACGAGGCTGCTATCCAAGGTCGCGTTGATTACCTTGAGGGTATGAAGGAGAACGTGATCTGCGGTAACCTTATCCCAGCCGGTACCGGACTGCGTGAGTTCCAAAAACTCTCCGTCCATAACGCTGAGGAGTATGCCGCTATCCAAGCAGCCCGCGCAGAACGCGAGGCTCAACTCCGTAGCGAAGAAGACGAATTCTAAAAACTCCAATAAAGGCGGCCTCCGGGTCGCCTTTATTGTTCTATCCACAATAGCCACGAATGTGGCGCACAATCCACAATCCACAATGCAGGACTCCCTCCACTTCCTCTCTCAACTCGCCCTTCACAATGACCGCGAGTGGTTCCTTGCCAATAAAGATTGGTATAAGGCTTGTCACCGCCGTTTTGAACAATTCACGGCGGATTATATCGCTCGTCTCGCCGAACTTGATCCGTCTATGGCGAATCTCACGCCGCGTGACTGTATATGGCGTATCTATCGCGATGTGCGTTTCAGTGCGGATAAGAGACCCTATAAGGAGTGGTTTGGTACGTTTCCTGCCCCCGGAGGAGGCAAGCATAGTCCGCAGGGTGGGTATTACTTCCACCTCCAGCCCGGCCATTGTATGTTTGCTGCGGGGATATGGTGTCCCGAACCGGATTTGCTCAAGACCTTGCGTAAGGAGATAGAAGCGAACTATGACGAGGTAGAGGCGATTATGGCGACTAAGTCGTTTAAGAAGTATTTCACGGACTTTGACTCCGAGTGGTCGCTTAAGAAGGTGCCGGCAGGTTTTGACCCGAACTTCGTTCATGCCGACTGGCTTAAGCGTAAGGCGTTTACGATATCCACACCTTTGACGGATGCCGATGTTTGTGCTCCCGATTTCTTGGACCATCTCATGGACATCGCCACGGCCGCCAAACCCATGAACGACTTCCTCAACTACTCGTTCTCTTAATCCTTCCTAGTTCACCTAATCCTTCCTAGTCCTTCCTAGTCCTACCTAGTCCTTCCTAGGAACTCCTAGGATTTCCCTCCGCTCGTCGGGGCATTCTTGTGCCCCTTGCCGCGGGGCGCTCCCGCGCGGAAATATCCGATATATCGGAAACTCTGCGCCTTTGGCGCCTCGTTTCTTCCGGTAGAGCGTAGCGCTCCGGGCTATCCGGAATTTCCGCTTCGCCATCCGTGAAATCTGTGAGAAAATCGTTCGAGGCTATGCCGAGATAAGAAATCTGTGAGAGATATATCAAGCCTTTAATAACGTCGGTCAATCGTCGGTCAATCGTCGGTCAATCGTCGGTCGAACGGCAGTGGAACGGCAGTCAAGCGGCAGTCAAGCGGCAGTCACAAAGCCTTTTGTAAGCCTATCGCTGTGCCGTACCCATATTATGTCGCGTGTTTTTTGCTTTTATGAGTAAAAAAGTGAAAAAAATTTGCATATATCAAAAAAAATCCGTACCTTTGCAGCTGAAATCGGAAAAAACACTAAATTACCACCGATATGAGTAACCAACAAAAAACAAAGTTTTCTGAGAGAATCTCACAAATCGCACAGTATTGGGCAAGTGATCGTGTTATGCACGATGAGTTAAATTTAGCTTGTTTCAGTCGTCAGCAATGAGATATTATTTAGACACACAAACATTAGCGCAAGTATTGTTCATGAAGGTGGACGATATGTCTGTTGATGTGCGTAAGTTATTGGAAGATTATACAAATACTTTTTGTACATCCGTTGTGTGTGTCAAGGAATTAATACATCTTATCCAAACAGAAAGGATTCGTCCTGCAAATAAGAAAAAGCGGTATTCTGCTGCTGAGGTTGTTTCTACTATTTCTATGGCAAGTATTGAAATCTGCCAAGTGAACACTTTGCATTTGGAAATGTTAGCAAATCTTCCTCTTTATCCTAA
>JAZLHD010000034.1:0-4757 GCA_045616645.1 Paludibacteraceae bacterium | reverse complement strand
CTCAATTAGAGGTGTTAAATGCCGTTAGAGGGATATCCTCTGAAGTGGAACTTAAAGAGTTTCGAGATTTAATCGCGCATTATTTCGCACAAAAAGCACAAACTGCCATTGATGCGATGTGGAATAATGGGCAAATTAATTCCCAAACTATCCAAGCTTGGGGTAATGAACACATGCGTCAAACACTTTGAGGTTTTGCAATCTATTCCGTGGCCACAATTGAATGTCATTTCTATAGCAGATTTCATTAAGAACTTATAATCAATCTTATCAATGAAGATAATTGTAAACGAAAAGACCTATGATTGACCGGCATCGTAAAGGCGATGCATGACATATAAAATTGGAGTACAGCTAAGAACTTGGGATTTCGAAACCTCGACAATTTCAGAAAATCTCACCAAGAACAAGGCTTTTGCTCGCGCTTTGTGCGTGAGTCTTGTTCTGTAGATATTTGGTGAGATAAGGTAGTCGAGACCGCGAAATCCCAGATTGAAGCTAACAGGCCTCACGTTTTTTGTGTGTATAAGCGAATGAAAGTTCTTATCTCGCTATAGCTCGAACGATTATTTCACGCTTTTTTATGCCCATAACTAAACAATAATATTAACAACGGAGAATGCCGAAAATCCGATGAAGAGTAGGCAAAAAATAAAACACATTATGAAAACAAAACTTTTTACCCTATGTTTGGCACTCTTCGCTGCCACTAATTTATTTGCTTACGATTGTAAAATCGATGGCATCTATTACAACCTTTATTACAACAATACGGCAGAAGTCACCAACGAAGCCGGAGGTTTTGGGGCTGAAAGTTATTCCGGATCGGTGGTTATTCCGTCTTCAATTACTTACAACTCCAAAACCTATTCCGTAACAACGATTGGAGGTTTTGCCTTCTATGGTTGCACCGATTTAACCTCGGTGACTATTCCCAATTCTGTTACAACGATTGAAGGTTATGCTTTTTGTGAATGTAGTGGTTTAATCTCAATAACCATTCCCAATTCCGTCACAACGATTGGAGATAGGGCTTTCTCTAGTGTTAATAATATCGTATATAGTGGTACTGCCACAGGTTCGCCTTGGGGGGCTAGATGTGTTAATGGCTACGTGGATGGATATTTAGTATATAGTGATGCTTCTAAAACGCATTTAGTGTGTTGTTCAACGGCTGCCACAGGAGAAATTACCCTTCCTAACTCCGTCACAACGATTGGAGAGAAAGCTTTCTATGATTGCTCCGGTTTGATCTCCGTGGCTATTCCCAATTCCGTCACAACGATTGGAGGTTATGCATTCGGAGGAGTTCTTAATATTACATATAATGGTACTGCTACCGGTTCTCCTTGGGGGGCTAGATATGTTAATGGCTACGTAGATGGATATTTAGTTTATAGTGATTCATCCAAAACACAATTAGTGTGTTGTTCAACGGCTGCCGCAGGAGAAATCACCCTTCCTAACTCTGTCACAACGATTGGACAAGGTGCTTTCATATATTGCTCCGGTTTGACTTCGGTAACTATTCCCAATTCCGTCACAACGATTGGCACTACTGCTTTTGCAAATAGTGGGCTGGAATCGGTACATATCTCTTCGTCCGTTACCTCATTAGGACAATCGGCATTCTCAGGGTGTCAAAATTTGCACACTATTTATATGGAAGATGGTCCTACTTCCATAGGATTTATTTGTGGAGGATGCTCATCATTAGTAAACGTTAGACTTCCCAATACACTTCAAACTATTGGCTATGGCTCTTTTTATGAATGTAATAGTTTGCAAAATATAATTATTCCCAATTCTGTCACATATATAGGGATGGCTGCATTCGCCGGATGCAAAAAATTGGAAGTCATCATACCGAATTCCGTTACAGAAATTGCTACGAGTGCTTTTCGCGATTGTTTAGGATTAACCTCTATTGACATCCCATCTTCCGTCACAACGATTGGAGATGGGGCTTTCGGGAATGTCTTAAACATTAACTATACAGGAACCGCAACAGGAGCACCTTGGGGGGCTAAATGTATTAATGGTTATTTCGATGGTTGTCTTATTTATAGTGATGCCACTAAAACAAATCTATGTGCTTGCTTACCAACAGCAATAGGGAATATTCAATTACCTAATTCCGTCATAACGATTGGAGATTATGCCTTTAACGAATGCAACATACAATCTATTACTATACCAGAAAACGTCACTTCAATTGGATTGAGGGCATTTTATCAGTGTAATAATTTGACAACGGTTTATTGGAATGCCAAAAATAGCACGATTTCTGATAATAGTATTTTCTATGGCATTCAAGAAAATATAACTACTTTTATATTAGGTAATAAAGTAGAAGTTATTCCAGACGGACTATGTAGTGGCATGAGTAAAGTGAAAGAGATGATTGTTCCCTTTTCCGTCAAAGCAATTGGAAGTAGAGCATTTAACAGCGTTAAAACCATTACGATTCCGAATAGCATAGACTCACTTGGTAATGAATGGCTTGGTTGGCATCCAGGCAAAGAAAAAACCATATATGTTGCAATCTCTCCGTTCGAATACAATAATAATCCTGAAAGTTTGGATGCTATCAATCCTATTATCAAGGATGCGTCATATCAAGCGACCATAATCCCCCAACTCGCAGAAGTTGCTACATGGGCAACAACACCCACCACGATTGAGATGGATATAGACTTAACGAATATTCCCACAACTCACTTGTATGATAGTATTTCCATTGATTATTTTGGAGAAGAAAATGATATTGAAAACATATTGACACCTTCTACCCTAAACCACGTTATCTTTACAGGTCTCACCCCTAATCAGAAAGCCAACATCTACTACACAAGCAAAAAAATAGGAGAAGACGATTGGGAGGAAGGTGCAAAATTGGAGATACAACTTCCCAAACTTACTTTTACAACTCTCGTTCCTAAAGTTGTTTCTGCCGGTACTGCCGTTGTGGCAGCAGAAACGAACATCAGCGACTACGAAACCAATGTCGGTTTCGAGTGGCGCAAATACGATGCTCCAGAATCTATGCCTTCTAAGAGTGGAGCGGCAATACTTTACAATGGAATGATGGAGGGTAAACTGCTTAATCTCGGAACCGATGCCTATTGGAATGTGCGCCCTTACTACGAGGCAGCCGATGGCACGCGCTATTATGGCGAGTGGATTACTTTTGATCCTAGCGACTTCTCGTACTTTGAGCCTACTGTCCACACATACGCTTTGGCAACCTCACCGACTGCCAACAATGTTCAAGTTCGTGGATACGTGATGACCGGTACTGACGATGTAACCGAACAAGGTTTTGAATATTGGTTCAAAGGTGGTCAAAAAGCCCCACATCGTGTTCCGACAGCAACTGCTGACAGTGTCTATCGCGTAACCGCTTCGGGACAAGTGATGACCGCTGTACTTGAAGACCTTGCCTATAGTTCAACCTATACCTGCCGTGCTTATGCAATCGCAGGAGGAAAAACGTACTACGGTGAAGAAGTACAATTCCTAACACCCGAAGACGCGCGTCCTATCTACACCCTAACTGTATTAGCAGGCGAGAATGGTAGTGTTAATGCAGAGGTTTCCGGACAATATCGCGAAGGTGAGAAGATTACACTCAAAGCTACTCCTAATGAGGGTTACCTCTTTGACCAATGGAGCGATGGCTCAACCGAGAATCCCTATATCTTCACAATTATGCAGAATATAGAGATTACGGCTACCTTCAAACAGGCAGAAAGTGGATTAACGAACCTTCATAGCGATATCAAAGCTACTAAGTACTTCCACAATGGCAACCTCATCATTGAGCGGAATGGGCAACATTATTCCGCAATGGGAGAGAGGATAAGATAAGAAAACAGACCCTAACCCCGACCCTTTCCCTCATAGGGCAAGGGAGAATATACACAGGCGGCTTCCGAGCAATCGGGAGCCGTTTGCGTGTAAGAGAACCTATCCAAGACCTATGCGAGTAAGGTCTTTCAGCCTCTAACTCCGCGTGATTTCCGCCTGATTTGGGCGTGATTACCGCGTTGGTCTAAAGGGGTGCAAGGAACGCGCTCATTCTATACCACAAGCGTTAGCAAACAGCAAAGTAGGACAATGTCCTTCTGTCCTACTTGCCTTAATCCCTTTATTGACAGGCTATTCCATTAAGTAGGACACTAGGACATGTCCTACTTATGTCCTACTTCGACCTTTCGTCCTCTTTGCCCTAAAAACGCCCTACAGACAAAGTATGTAGCACACCCAAAAATAAGCCAACAATAGCCCAACAATCACCCAAGAACAACCCGAGGGAGATGGTGGTTTAACCTATAATGACGAATTGAGCAAAAAGTGAAATATACCCATATACATTATGCCTTCCTCATCAACATAGGGAACGATATCATCCCCGACGATGATTATCTTTTGGAAGTTATTATCAATCTTACGCAACGATTTAAGTTCTTGCTCTTTCTTCTCTTCTGAATCTATGTGATATACAGACTGAATGTAATATTTTTGCAATCCATTCGTTGCAATAAAATCTACTTCATACTGAGTTTGGGCTAATTGTTCGCCTTTTCTTTCTCTTATTTCAATCACTCCCACATCTACCGCATATCCACGAACCTTCAGTTCATTGAAGATAATATTCTCCATAATATGGGTTATCTCTTGCTGACGATAATTGAGACGCGCATTTCGTAAACCAATATCGCTACAATAATATTTTTTTATAGATTCAAAATATC
>JAZLHD010000033.1:0-1097 GCA_045616645.1 Paludibacteraceae bacterium | reverse complement strand
CTCAAAGTGAAACGATTTATATACAAAAAGTACAGAGTGACCAAAAAACAAGAACAAAACTGGAAACTGTAAGCAGTTAGAATCAATTAACCCCATTTATTAACAATTAAAAGTAAAAGGCCTATGAAAGTCATTAAAGGTTTAGACCTCGCGTTGGCGAGCAAAGGAAAGAGCACCCCGTTGGCTAATTTCCGTGTAAACACCAAAGACCCGAACATCAAACAATGTCAGTCTTGGAACGACTATGTAATGTACCAAATCAAAGGTACGAGTAAGAACGGCAATCCGTATGCCACCTACGAGATTGTGAAAGTGATGCGTAAGAAGCATGGCAACGAGTTGTATGTGTATGTGGTAGATCGTCTATATCGTTCAAACGATGTAGTATCTGCCTGCAAGTACATGAACAATCTCCGTCGTCGCATCCTTCCTACGGAAACGCAAAAGGACATTGTGCGTGCGCACAAAGACCAATATGTTACCCGTTGGAAGACTTTCCCCAGTGGTAAGAAGTTCGGATATGTAGCCCTCAAATATCCTGAGGCAGTGCAGCGTGTAGCTGATGCACGTAAGGGTAATGGCGGTAATCGCTCGTATCAGAATGGTAATCGCCGTAGTAATGGTGGTGGCTATCAGAGCAATGGTTATCGCAAGGGTGGTTACCGGAAAGGTGGCTACCGCAAAGGCAATACCCAACAAGGTGGTAAGGATCCGTTCTAGAAAAAAACACTTTTGAATGAAAGAAAAGAGTGGTGTGTTGTCGTCCGATGGCACACCATCTTTTTATATTGGTTAAGAGTCTTAAAAAAGCGCGAACCACATCTATTTAGATGCGGTTCGACTTCACCTTTTTTAGAGTGCAGTATGTAGAGACGGGGCCTACAAGTGCACTTGTCCCATATTCATTTCTGAATTGACGGTGCAAAGGTACAACTTTTTTTTGATATGTGCAAATTTTTTAGCATTTTTCTTCAAAAAAAGTGATATTATAACCTGTTATTTGCTTCAATTGCTTATAAATAGCAGGATTTTTGCTCTTCATACCTTCAAAGATAGCATAAATGTCACGTTTGAAATCATGAGCTCGATTAATGGAT
>JAZLHD010000032.1:0-2909 GCA_045616645.1 Paludibacteraceae bacterium | reverse complement strand
ATAGTTAGGGTTTGGTTTTTGTTTAGTGGTTTAGGAGTTTAGATGTTTAGACGTCGTTGAATTGGTTAATTCGTTAAAATAAACGCCTACACGCCTAAACGCCTAAACCATAATTGAGGCTTACTCCTCTTCGCCACCACCGCCGGTGGTGTGAGCCAGATCCCACGCAGCCATCTTCGTCTTCCACAAGTAGGAAGAGAACGACTTGTAGTTGTCACGCACCAATACGTAAGCATCGTATGCGTCGGCAATAGCCGAGGGGTCGGTCTTCATCGTCTTGATGGTGCCGGCCACATCCTTGAAGCGTTGTTGGTGTCGGGTCTCCAAAGAGGTCAGAGGGTTCTTGCTGTAGTCGCGAGGATTACATTGTTTACCGGTCCACATCTGGTCTTTGTTGACGCCTTTGCGCCCGAGGTTGATGAGGAACTTGCTGTGTCCACAAACCTTGCCGGACAACTGCTCAAAAGGTTCCATTAATTTTACTACTTTAGACATAATAGTTAAAATTTAGGTTGTTGTTAATAATTTGTTTATTCGTTTAGTGGTTTAGAGGTTTAGACGTCGTTTAATTGGTTAATCCGTTTAATTCGCCTTAACACCTAAACGCCTTAACGCCTAAACGTTTAATAGGCACTTTCTTTATACTCGCGTGCCGTTTACGAGTGGGAGGTTAACCCTCAGTGTCGGGGGTGATGAGGTCGCCGTTAGCGTCGTACTCGCCGTTCCATTGCTTCCAAGCGAAGCCGAACAGAGAACCGATTTTGTACTGCGACTCGTACGCCTTACGGATAGCCACTTGCTCCTCAGTGGGAGTACCACTAGCCGGAACTGCCAAACGAGTGCGGATAGCCGCCGACACTTTCGCAAAACGAGCACGTGCGGTCACTTGGTCGGGAGTGTTGCCCCCATCGTAGGGGTTACACATCTTACCGGTGTAGGTCGTACCCGTGCGCTTGTTCGTGCGGAAGTACACATCGCTGTGTTCACACACCTTTTTGGACATAGACTTGATAGTCTCTAAAGGTCTAATTAAAGCCATAGTAGTTTAGGTTTTTGGGTTAATAATTTGTTTAGTAGTTTAGGAGTTTAGTGGTTTAGACGTCGTTTAATTGGTTAATCCGTTTAATTCGCCTTAACACCTAAACGCCTTAACGCCTAAACGTTTAATGGGTCGTTTCTTTGAATACGTCTTCCCTTTCCGTATATCTCGATAAACCTTGCTCTTGCAGCGAGTTGTGCAGGGGTGGGTTTGTGTTTGCGTGTCGGGCATCGTTTGAGGTACATCCTACCGGTTCGCTTGTTGTGGCAGAAATAGTAACGCTCGTTCACGTTCTCGGGGTTAATGCCGGATACTACACCACTCATCAACTGAAAAGGCTCATTAAGTTCAACTATCATTGCGGTTCTTGTTAAAGCGTTCCATTTTCGGGAACATCGGTTTGTATTGCTCAAACGCCTCATTGAGGGCGGCGTTATAGTGTTTGATATCGTGTCCGCACTCGACGACTGCCATTGCCATGACGATGTTTTTCAGTCGGGGGTCGTGGTTGCTTATCGGTTCGTTCCCACCTATCCCCGTCCACGCACAGACTTTTGCCAAGTACCCGACAGGGTCGTTACCGTCGGACGCGGGAGCCCATCGGTTGATGATGGCAGCAAGGGTGTTGAGTTTCTTGGCAAAGATATAGGTGTTTCCGATTAGCTTTAACGCTGCGAGGAAGCCTTGATACATAAAGTTGAATTGCTCAAACGCGCCGTCGTTGTTCGCCTCTTTGGGGTATTTACCGATCCAGTTGTTTTTCGCATTGATACGGATATTAAGCGGATTACAGTTTCGAATGCCTCTCGGTGTTTCGGGGTTCTTGCTTTTCGGCAAATAATGGTTGGGTTGTAAAAATGTCGGTTCATTCATATTTTTTAGTTTAGCAGGTTTAACAGGTTTAGCGGGTTTAGTTTGTTGTGGAGCTGAACGGAGTCGAACCGTTGGCCTCTGCCTTGCTGAAGCAGCGCTCTACCGTCTGAGCTATAGCCCCATTTTTGAAATTCGGTGCAAAGATACAACATTTTACATCGGTTTGTCAAGCGATTAGGTGAATAAATGCAAAAAAGGGGGTAATTTTTTCACCTGCGGGCATAATTGGGCATAAAAAAACCACCAACCGCGTGGCTGGTGGAGAATTATGTCGATATTAGTGGTCTATACTCTTAACTTTAAAAGTTAATCATATATGAGTTAGGGTGGCAGTCTAAGAGTAGTAGATGTGCAGCCATTCTTGGTAGGCGTGATTAACGTTGTTATAGGAAGGATAAGTAAAAATATGAGATATTGCCCATTCAAGCATTTGTTTCGTCTTGGCTAATTTGCGTTGCGTTTCTTTTTCCTGCTCGGTGCGTACCTCGGTCATCAATGCTTTGCGGCGTTGATAGAGTTCATAATCCGCTTCAAGGCGCATAAAGATGTGGGCAGGTACTTGTAATACCTCCTCTAACACTAAGGCTGTGTCTAAGGTAATCGGGCGTTTGCCACTTATTATTTGATTAAACATAACAGGATTCATCTTGAGAATATCGGCACAATCTTTTTGTGTCATGTGTTGCGCTTGGAGTGCTAACTTGATGATAGAACCGGGAATGATCGGTTCTATTTGTTCTTCGTCGGGAATAGTCTGATCTTTGAATCGCTTTTTGGCGTATGCTAAGGTCAAGCAATCGGCTTGGTCATAAACAAGATGGTTACTTACGTGAGCTAACTCGATGAGGTTCTTTAGGTCGAGCGGAGTGCCCAATGTCTTCTTTGCCCGCTTGTTATTCCAATAATTCTTCCAACCTAATTTTCTACTAATTTCTTTTTTCATAGGTTACTTTGATTTTTTTATATTCTTTACTTTAAAAGTAAATCATATATGGTT